>DATACE010000287.1:0-5743 GCA_036259215.1 Burkholderiales bacterium
GGCCGCCGAGCAGCGCCTGGCCGCTTTCGTGGCGCAGGTGCGGCCGGCCGCTCCGGCGGCCGACCCGGCGCAGAAGCTTCTGTTCGATGCGGCAGTAAAAGCCGGCGACGCCAACGAGCCGGTGCTTTGCATCCAGCTGTATGCCCGCCTGCTGTCGCGCTTTCCCGAAGGCACGCTTGCCGAGCAGGCCCGCGCCGCGGTCGAAGTGCAGAAAAAGAAACTGGCCAAGCCCTAGAGCTCCGGGAAGAGGCGGCCGGGATTCAGCACACCCGCCGGGTCGAATGCCGCCTTGAGCTCCCGGTGCAGGCGCGAAAGCACCGGCTCGAGCGGCGTGAAGGCGCCGCCGCTCGCCGGCGGTCCGCGGAACCGCGTGGCATGGCCGCCGGCGCGGCGCGCCGCATCGCGGGGATCGGCGCTCGACTTCAGCCAGCGCAGCCCGCCGCCCCATTCGATGAGCTGCCGGCCGGCCAGCGCGAGCGGCGGACAGGTGGAGGGCAGCGCAAGCCTCCAGAGCGGTTCGTCGTCGCGGAAAAACGCGTCCCGCTGTTCGCGGATGCCGGTCCAGAAGGCGTCCGCGTCCTCGAGCGTAGTGCCGCCGATTTTCTGCGCTGCGCTGCGCACTCCGGCAGCCGCACCCGACAGCCGCACCCGCAGGAGGCCGTCGCTCCACGCGGTCGCCGAGACGGGCAGCGGCTGCCCCGCCCAGCGATTCATATGGTCGAGTGCCTCGTCCTGCGACGCGGCGAGCTGCAAGGTAGTCTCGCAAGCGGGCGCCGGCAGCACCTTGACCGAGGCCTCGGCGATCAGAGCCAGCGTGCCGAGCGAGCCGGCGACCAGCCGCGAAAGGTCATAGCCGGCGACGTTCTTCATGACCTGCCCGCCGAAGGAAAGCGCGCGTGCCCGCCCATCGACCAGCTTCACGCCGAGGACGAAGTCGCGCAGTGCGCCCGCGGCGGCGCGCCTCGGGCCCGACAGTCCGGCCGCAATGCAGCCGCCGAAGGTCGCGCCGGCGCCGAAGTGGGGCGGCTCGAAAGCCAGCATCTGGCGGTGCTGCTCCAAGACCTTGTCGATCTCGGCCAGCGGCGTGCCGCAGCGCGCGGTTATCACGAGCTCGGTGGGCTCGTAGCTGACGATGCCGGCGTAGGTTCGGGTGTCGAGAAGCTCGCCGCGCGGCGCGTTGCCGTAGAAGTCCTTGGTGCCGCCCCCGCGCAGGCGCAGCGCCCCGCGGCGGCCCGCCGCCTCGCGGATGCGCTCCTGGAAGTGCTCGAGGCTCAAAACCGCGGCAGCTCGGGGTGAGGCAGCGCGCCGCCGTGCACATGCATGCGGCCGAATTCCGCGCAGCGCGCTAGGGTGGGCACCGCCTTGCCCGGGTTGAGCAGCCCCTGCGGGTCGAAAGCGCGCTTCACCGCCATGAAAAGCTCCAGCTCGTCGGGGCGGAACTGCACGCACATCTGATTGATTTTCTCGACGCCTACGCCATGCTCGCCGGTGATGGTACCGCCCACTTCGATGCACTTCTCCAGCACCTCGGCGGCGAACTGCTCGGTACGGTGCAGTTCCTCCGGGCTGTTGGCATCGAACAGGATCAGCGGGTGCAGGTTACCGTCGCCCGCATGGAACACGTTCGGGCAGCGCAGCCCGTACTTCGCCTCGAGCCGACCGATGAATGCCAGCACCTCCCCCAGGCGCTTGCGCGGGATGGTGCCGTCCATGCAGTAGTAGTCGGGCGAGATGCGCCCCACCGCGGGGAATGCGGCCTTGCGCCCCGACCAGAAGCGCAGGCGCTCGGCTTCATCGCGCGATACGGTCATGCGCGCAGCGCCCGAGCGCTCGAGCACGCTCTTCACCCGGACGATCTCGTCTTCGACCTCCTCGGGCGTGCCGTCGGACTCGCAAAGCAGGATGGCCGCCGCCTCGAGATCGTAGCCTGCGCCGACGAACTGCTCGACCGCGTGGGTCGCAGGACGATCCATCATCTCCAGCCCGGCCGGAATGATGCCGGCGGCGATGATCCCGGCCACCGCGTTGCCGGCGGTCTGCACGTCGTCGAACGACGCCATGATCACCCTGGCCGACTGCGGCCGCGGCAGCAGCTTGACGGTGACCTCGGTCACCACGGCGAGCATGCCTTCGGAACCGATGGCAAGGGCAAGAAGATCATAGCCTGGTGCGTCGGGCGCCTCGGAGCCCAGCGTGATGGGCTCACCGTCGGCGGTAAAACCGCGCACTCGCAGCACGTTGTGCACGGTGAGCCCGTACTTGAGGCAATGCACGCCACCCGAGTTTTCGGCCACGTTGCCGCCGATGGTGCAGGCGATCTGGCTCGACGGGTCCGGTGCGTAATACAGGCCGAAGGGCGCTGCCGCTTCGGAAATCGCGGCATTGCGCACGCCCGGCTGCACCACCGCTACCCGGCCGCGCGCGTCCACGCGCAGTACGCGCATGAACTTCGCCATGGACAGCAGCACGCCATCGCCCGGCGGCAAGGCACCGCCCGACAGGCCGGTCCCGGCGCCGCGCGGCACCACCGGTACGCGCAGCGCCGCGCAGGCCTGCAGCACGCGGCGTACCTGCTCTTCGGTTTCCGGCAGCGCCACCACCATGGGCAGTTGCCGGTACGCAGTCAGGCCGTCGCATTCGTAGGGACGGGTGTCTTCCTCCTCATGCAGCACCGCGCGCTCGGGCAAAAACGCGCGCAAGGCAGCTACGACAGGTAGGGCTGCGCCCACTTCAAACCTTCGACGGTGTCACCCAACGGATTGTATTCGCAGCCCACCCAGCCCGCGTAGCCCAGGCGGTCGATGTGGCCGAGCAGGAAAGCGAAGTTGATCTCGCCGCTGCCCGGCTCATTGCGCCCGGGCGCGTCGGCAAGCTGGAAGTGCCCGATGCGCGGCAGGAGGCGCTCAATGGTGGCGGCCAGATTGCCTTCCATCACTTGCATGTGAAACACGTCGTATTGCAGCAGGACGTTGGGTGCACCGACTTCTTCGAGGACCCGCGCCGCCTGCTCACTTCCCGAGAGAAAGCAGCCGGGAACGGTGCGGGGACTCAGCGGCTCGATCAGCGCCCGCATGCCATCGCGTCCGAGGCGCTGCGCGGCGTGCTTCAGATTCGCAATATATGTCTTGTGCGCCTGCGCCTTGTCCGGCGGTGCCACGCCGGCCAAACAGTGGATGCTCGAGCATCCGGCGGCCCGGGCGTAAGCAATGGCGCGCTCCAGGTCGTCGCGAAAGCGCCGCTGCCGGCCCGGAAGGCAGGCGGTGCCGTGCTCGCCGAGCTGCGCATCGCCGGGCGGCATGTTGTGCAAGACCACCTGCAAGCCGGCCTCGCGGGCCGCCGCGGCGACGTCTTTCGCGTCAAATTCGTAGGGATACTGGTATTCCACCGCGCGGAATCCGGCGCGGCGCGCGGCCGCAAAGCGCTCGAGGAACGGCAGCTCCCGGAAAAGCGTCGACAGGTTGGCGGCGAGCTTCGGCATGCGGGCCAAGAATAGCTGAAGCGCCCATAAGCGCATTCTTGGAGAGCCCGGGCGCCTTGCATGGGAAAATCCGCCGCGTGCTTCCGGAGCCCACGTGGTGGATATGGCCGCTCGCGCTGTTCGCGGTGTGCTTCGCCATTGGCATGGTCGCGGTGCTGGCCGGCGTGGGCGGCGGCGTGCTGTTCGTGCCGATCGTCGGCGGCTTTTTTCCCTTCCACCTCGATTTCGTGCGCGCCGCCGGCCTGCTCCTTGCGCTGTCCGGCGCGCTCTCGGCGGCGCCGGGGCTGCTTCGCGGCGGCCTTGCCAGCCTGCGCCTCGCCATGCCGCTGGCGCTGATCGGATCGGTCACGTCCATCGGCGGCGCCATGCTGGGCTTCGCTCTGCCCACAGACTGGCTGCAAACCGCGCTCGGCGTAACGATCCTCGCCATCGTCGCCCTGATGGCTTTCGGACGTACCCAGGATTTAAAGGCGCCGCGGCCCGATGCGCTTGCCGCGGCGCTGCAGATGAACGGCGTCTATCATGACGCGGCGACCGGACGGGAAGTGCGCTGGAGCGTTCACCACACGCCGGCAGCGCTGGTCGCCTTCGGCGGCATCGGCGTGCTGGCAGGGATGTTCGGGCTGGGCGCGGGCTGGGCGAACGTGCCGGTCCTCAACCTGCTCATGGGGGCCCCGCTCAAGCTCTCGGTCGGCACCTCCGGCTTCCTGCTCTCGGTGATCGATACCTCGGCGGCCTGGATTTATCTCAACCGCGGCGCCGTGCTGCCGATGCTCGTGGCGCCTTCCATCATCGGCGTCATGCTCGGCGCGAAGATCGGGGTGCGGCTGCTGCGCGTGGCGCCGGCCCGGGTGGTGCGACGCGTGGTGCTCGGTCTACTGCTGGCGGCGGGGTTGCGCGCCGTCCTCAAGGGCACGGGCCTGTGGAACTGATCTACGCCCGCTGGCTGGGATGGTGCTCGCGCGTCGCGCTTGCCGTGCTGACGGGCAGCTTCCTCCTGTATGTGTTCGGCGCCGAGCCGCTGGTACCGCTCGAGCAGCTACCCGCCCTGTGGCGGCTGCCGGTGGGGGAGTACGTAGCGGCGACCGGGGCGCCGACCGGCTGGGGATGGGTATATCGGCTCGGATTCGGCGACTACGCGAACATGCTGGGGGTCGCCCTGCTGTGTCTCGTGACGGCGGTTTGCTACCTGCGGGTCTTGCCCAACTTCTTCGGAAACGGAGAGCGCGCCCTGGGGGTCCTGGCGCTGCTTCAGGTGATCGTACTGGTCGCGGCGGCCTCCGGGCTGTTCGCCGCAGGCCATTGAGCATGCTATTCTTTTTCCGCTTCAGCCCCATCCAACAAGACAGGAGATAAACATGGGTGCCATTTTCCAATCGCTCGGCCGCACCATTACTGCGGGCGTCGTAATCCTCCTCATAGTCATGGCCATCGCCGGCACTTTCAAGATGACCGGTGACATGAACTGGTGGCGCTTTCTGTTCCGCTGGCTGCACGTGCTTTCGGGCGTGATGTGGATCGGCATCCTGTGGTACTTCAATTTCGTGCAGATCCCTTCGATGCCGAAGATCCCGGACGAGCAGAAGCCGGCGATCGGCAAGGTAATCGCGCCGGCGGCGCTGTTCTGGTTCAGCTGGGGCGCAATGGCGACCATCGTCACCGGCCTTCTGCTGGCGTGGATGAACGGCTATATCGGCCAGGCGCTCGGCCTGCAGCGGCCCTTCACCGCCATCGGCCTGGGCATGTGGTTCGGCATCATCATGTGGTTCAACGTCTGGTTCATCATCTGGCCGAACCAGAAGAAGGCGTTGGGCATGGTTACGGTGGCAGCCGAAGAAAAGGCGGCCGCGGCGCGCAAGGCCATGCTCACCTCGCGCTTCAACACCATGCTGTCCGTGCCGATGCTCTACCTGATGGTGGCGCAGCAGAACGGCGGGCTGTAGGGCTGCAGCCTACTTCTCCGGGGGCACGCCGCCCAGGCGCGCCCCCGGCTTGATCCCGCGCGCGGCGAACCAGCCGCGGTTCATCTCCAGCGCGTACTTTACCGGCTGCGCGGCGCAGTGCGACGCCTCGCTGTGCGGCTCCATGTCGGCGATGTTGACGATGGTGCCGCGATCATCCAGGAAGGCGACCGACAGCGGAATCAACGTGTTCCGCATCCACATGCAGTGGATGGCGTGATCGTCGAAGATGAACAGCATGCCGGCGTTCCGGGGCAGGGTCTTGCGGTGCATCAGCCCGCGTGCGCGCGAACCCGGCTCGGCC
>DATACE010000288.1:0-10104 GCA_036259215.1 Burkholderiales bacterium
CACCCGGTGCAGCAGGCATGGATCGAGCACCAGGTGCAGGCGCGCGCCCTGCGCCAGGCCCTCGATGGTGACGACGCGCTTGCCCGCCGCTTCGGCTGCCGGGGAAGTGCACGAGCGCACCGGCTCGCCGTTGATGAGGACGGTGCAGGCGCCGCACTGGCCGATCCCGCAGCCGAATTTCGGCCCCTTGACGTCGAGCTCGTCGCGCAGCAGCCACAGCAGCGGCATTTCGGGCTCGACGTCGGCCTGGCGCGTGCGCCCGTTGACGATCAGTCGAATCATGGATGGCTCAGCTCTTGAGAAGCCCCGGCAGGTACGTGGCGATTTGCGGGAACTGCCAGATCAGCACGATGACCATGATAAGCGCGACCCAGTAGGGCGTCGACCCCGCGAAGATCTTGCCCACGCCGATGCCCGGATCCTGGATCGCCGCCTTGACCGTGAACACCAGCAGGCCGAAAGGCGGCGTCAGCAGGCCGGTTTCGACCGCGACAATGCCGATCATGGCAAAGGCGAGCGGTTCCAACCCCACCGCCAGCGCAATCGGGAAGAAGATCGGCACGGTGAGCAGCAGGATCGAGATCGAGTCGATCAGGCAGCCGAGGATGAACCAGATCGCCACCATGAGCAGCAGCACGCCGGCTTGTCCGAACCCGGCGCCCAGCAGCAGGTCCTGCGCGGCGCGCGTGAAGCCCGTCATGGTGAGCACGCGTGAATAAAGCTGCGCGGTGACCAGCAGCAGGAGCAGCGGCGCCGAGGTGCGGCCCACGGCGAGGATCACCTGCCCCACTTCGCGCCAGCGCACGCCCTTGCCTACCGCCAGCACCAGGGAGGCGGCGGCGCCCACGCCCGCGCCCTCGGTGGGCGTGAACGCGCCGAACCAGATGCCGCCCAGGGTGCCGGCGACCAGCGCGATCACCAGCAGCGTGCCCAGTATCGCGCTGAGCAGGCTGCGCCCGTCCTCGGCCACCGGCGGCTGCCCGCGTCCCTCGCCGACCAGTCCCGGCCGCAGCGCCGCGGCGCCGACGATGTACAGCGTGTAGAGCGCCGTGAGCAGCAGCCCCGGCAGCACTCCCGCGAGGAACAGGTCGCCGATCGACATTTCGGTAAGGATGGCCCAGACGATCATCAGCACGCTGGGCGGGATCAGCATGCCCAGGCAGGCGCTGCCGGCGATGCAGCCGAGCGCGAAGCCGTCCTGGTAGCCGTGGCGCTTCATCTCCGGGTAGGCGATGCGCGAGAAGGCGGCCGCGGCGGCGATGCTGACCCCCGTGACGAAGGCGAAGACCGCGTTGGACACCACGGTGGCGATCGCGAGCCGCCCGGGCACGATGCGCGTCAGGCGGTTGCACAGCGCAAAAAGATCGCGCGCCGCGCCGCACTTGGCGAGGAACTCGCCCATCAGCATGAAAAGCGGGATGACCGCGAAAACGTAGTCGCGCACCGCCTCGTAGGCGGTGCTGCCCACGAAGCTCGCCACCACCTGCACGTCGCCGGTCATCAGGTAGATGCCCAGCATGGACGCGGCGCCCAGCGCCACGGCGATGTGCACGCCGCTGAAAATCAGCCCCAGCAGCACCGCGACCAGCAGAAGCATCTCGCCGGTGCCGAACATCTAGGTCCTGAGCGCTTTCTTCAGGTGCTGCACCGCGATGAGGAAATAGTTCAGCGCGGCGAGGCCGGCGCCCACCACCACCACCAGCCGGGCGGGCCACGTGGGGATGCGCAAGGCGCCCTCGCCCTCGTACTCGTTGGAGCGCCAGGCGTGCAGGAAGCCGTCGAAGCCGCCGTAGACGATGACGCCGAAGAACAGCACGCCGAGCAGGCAGCCGGCGGCAAACAGCACTTCGCGCGCGCGCGCCGGCAGCAGCTCGGGGAGCAGGTCCACGCGCAGCATCCCGCCGCTGCGGATGGCGTAGCTCGCCTGCAGGAAGCAGATGATGACGATGGACATCGACACCATCTCCGGCGTGCCCTGCACCGGCGCGCTGAAGACGGTGCGGCCGACCACGTCGGCCACCACCAGGAAGCTCAGAAGAAACGCGAGGCTGGCGGCGAAGGCGAGCAGCGCCTTCGCCGTCCAGTCGCTCCAGCGGCTAAGCAAGCTTTATTTGACTTGGTAGCGCACGGGCCACTTGTGGCCGAGCTTCTCCGCTTCCTGCAGGGCGAGCTTGAGCACCTGGCTGGCCGGCATGCCGGCCTTGTCGAGCTCGGTGGCCTTGTCCTGCGGCCAGCCCTTGAGCGACTGCGCCCAGTCGACGCGCACGCCTTCGGGGAGCTGGCGCACGTCGGCGCCCACGCTTTTCAGCTGCTCGAGCTGCTTCGGATAGTTCTCCTCGTTCACCGTGCCGGTGCGCTTCTCGTACTCGCGCCCGACCTCGCGCAGGATCTGCTGCACGTCCTTCGGCAGGCGGTTGAAGCGGTTCTTGTTGACGGTCAGGCCGTGCCAGGTGATCGCGCCGAAGCCGATCTCGGTGTAGTACTTGCCCACCTCGTACAGCTTGAAGTTCACGTAGCCCGAGGGAAACATGATCCAGCCGTCGTAGACGCCCGTCTTCATTGAGGTGTAGGCATCCGGCAGCGAGGACTGCACCGGCACCGCGCCGGCGTACTCCAGCCACTTCAGGTTGAGCCCGGCGCCGGCGAGCTTGCGGCCCTTCAGGTCGGCGATGCTCTTCCACTCGAAGTTGGTGCCCAGGTTGTAGCCGTTGTCGGCGATGAGGCCGAGCAGCACCTGGTTGTACTTGTCCTCGAACACCTTGGACATGTACGGCACCTTGTCGTAGACGTTGCGCGCCAGCGTCACGCTTTTCACCGGGCTCATGGTGCCGAACGGCAGCATGATCTGGAACGCGTGCAGCGGCAGGTTGGAAGGCTCGAAGCAGTAGCAGTAGCCGCCGATGTCGATGATGCCCGACTGCACGCCTTCGAGCGTGTCCGCGACCTTGACGATCGAGCCGCCGTAGCCCTCGACGAACTCGATCTTGTGCTTGGTGCTCGCCGCCACGCGCTTGGTCACCTCGGGCACGAAGTAGCTGTTCATCAGGTTGACGTAGGTGTTCGCCGTCGGGTGTCCCGAGGCGATGCGCAGCCGGATGTTCTCGGCGTCGGCGGGCAAGGCCAGGCAGGCCGCGGCCACGGCGCTCGCTGCGATGCAGCGGTCCATCTTGAACTTCATGATGTTCATCTCCCCTCCTCCAAATGAACCGGAATCTTACCTTGTGCCGTCGATGAGGACGAAAGCGATGCGGGCCGTTTTCGAAGAGCGGTTCGCCCAGGCGTGGTTCGTGCCGCGCTGGACCAGCACGTCGCCGGCGCGCATCAAGGTCTCGCCCTCGTCCATCACCGCGTAGATCTCCCCCTCCAGGACGATGGCGTAGTCCAGCGTCTCGGTGCGGTGCATCCCCGGGTGCACGCCCGGGCGCTTGTCGTGCGCCGCGTCCTGGTAGATGCCGCCGAAGGTGGAGTCCAGCATGCGCTGGAGCTCGCCCCGGTCGGCAGGCTCGGGCGGAAAGTCGATGATCCGCAGGATGGTGCCGCCCTTGGGCGGCAGGATGCCCTGCTGGTCCGAGGTGGAATCCGGCGCACTTATCTTCGCGGGACAGCCTTCGGTGCGCCACACGTTGATTGCACGGTAGCCGGGCCGGCCGGAAACGGTGCGCACGGCGCTCGCCGGCGCGTCCTCGACGATGCGCGAGCGGCCTTTCGCGTCGTCGCCCGTGACGACGCGCCGGATATCGGGCAGATTCATGGCTTCGTGTCCAAGAAAAAGCGGTCACAGTAGAGGCCGATGTCGGCATTGTCCAGCGGCCTGGCGCCCCTGCTCGCACGGCGAGTGCCGTTTTACTACGGCTGGATCGTGCTCGCGTGCCTGTGCTTCGCCGGCTTCTCGCGCCAGGGGCCGGCGCTCGCCACGCTGTCGATCTTCATCGACCCGCTGACGCGCGAGTTCGGCTGGTCGCGCACGGCGCTTTCGGGCGCCGTTTCGCTGGGCGGACTGCTCGCCGCGCTGGTGACTCCGCTGATCGGCCCCCTGCTCGACCGGCGCGGCTCGCGCCTGGTGCTGTGCCTTGCAGTGCTGGTGAACGGCGCCGCGCTGCTGCTGCTGTCGTTCACGCCTTCGCTCGCGGTGTTCTACCTCCTTTTCTGCGTGGCGCGCATGAATTGGGCCGGGCCGTTCGACATCGGCATCTACGGGGCGCTCAACAACTGGTTCGTCGCGCGCCGCAGCTTCGCCACGTCGCTCGCCACCCTCGCGCAAATGGCCGGGCTGGTGGCGATGCCGCTGATCGCCCAGTTCGCGATCGAGCACGACGGCTGGCGCGCGGGCTGGCTCGCGCTCGGCGTGCTGACGCTGCTGGTCGGGTTCGTGCCCGCCTGGCTGTTCCTCGCCCGCCGCCCGGAGGACCTCGGCTTGTCTCCTGACGGCATGGCCGCCAGCGCCGCGACGAGCTCCCTTCATACCTTCGAAGGCCACTTCTCCCGCGCCCAGGCGGTGCGCACGCCGGCCTTCTGGCTGCTCATGCTCTACACGGTGCTGGTCTATCCCGCGCAAGCCGGCGTCAGCCTGCACCAGGCGCCGCACCTCATAGAGCGGGGGCTCAGCCCGACCAGCGCCGCCGCGATCGTCGCCTGGTTCTCGCTGATGTCGGGCGTCTCGGTGCTGGCCTGCGGCTTCCTGCCGCGGCGCCTGCCGATCCGCTTCGTCATGTCGCTGGTCGGGATCCTGCTCGCGCTCGGCGCATTTCTGATGGTGGCGATAGAAAATCCCGCCCACGGCTACGTCGCGGCCACGCTGTTCGGGCTGGGCGTGGGCGGGGTGCTCACCCTGCTGCCCATCGCCTGGGCGAATTATTTCGGGCGCGCCAACTTCGGCGCGATCCGCGGCCTCGCCCTGTCGGCGCAGGTGCTCGCACAGGCGGCGGGCCCCTTGGTCTCGGGCGCGCTGCGCGACCTTACCGGCGACTACACGGTTTCACTATATTGCTTTGCCGCGCTGGCGGTGCTGAGCGTTGCGGCCGCGCTTGCCGCGCGCCAGCCTTCTAGAGCGGCTGGCGCGCCACCCTGAGCCGCACTTCGCGCATGTCGTCGCCGCGCAACTCGCGCAGCGCATAACGCGTGAACTCGGCGCTGAGGTCCTTGCGCCAGTAAAGGTCGAGGTCGGTGTTGTCCATGGGTTTGGCGCGCGAGCCGACCAGGCGCGCGGCTTCGTCGATCACCTCGTCGGTGAGCGTTTTGCCGTTGAGGAAGTCGTTCGCCTTGTCCACCAGGAACGGGCGCGAGGCGACTGCGCCCAACGCCAGGCGGATCTGCCCGTCGGTGCGCACGGCGGCCGCCACCCCCAGCACCGGAAAGTCGAATGCGCCGCGCCGGCGCAGCTTCCAGTAGGTGCTTTTCGATGCCGCCGGAATGCGCACTTCGGTGAGGATCTCATCCGGGCGCCGCGTGAGGTAATCGATGCCGTCGTTGTTGTAAAGATCCTCCAGCGCGAGCTCGCGCTCTTGCCTTTCGGAAACCAGCTTCACCGAAGCCCCCAGGGCGAGCAGCGCCGGCGCGCAGTCGGTGGACGAGGCGGCGACGCAGCGCTTGCTCGCGGTCGCCACCCAGCAGACGTGGCCGTCCTTTTTAAGGCAGAAGTCGATCGCCTTGCGCCACTCGTAGTTCTGGTTGTAGTAGTTGCAGCGGGTATCGAGGCACAGGTTGCCGCCTAGGGTGCCCATGTTGCGCAGGTGGACCGTGGCCACCTGCTGCGCCGCCTGGCGCAAGCCCGTGGGCAGCTCGCTTCTCCGGGTGATTTCGCTCAGGGTGGTCCCCGCCCCCACGGCGGCCCCCTCGCCCTTCAGCAGCCCGCGTATCGATACCAGCACTTTGGGCGCCTGGTGGCGGCGCTTCATGTTGGGAAGGAGGTCGGTGCCGCCGGCGATGAGCATGGCGCTGGGGCCCTCCGCCGCGAGGATGCGCGCCGCCTCCTGCACGCTCTCGGGCGCGCGGTGCTCGAACCACGGCAGGCGCATCATGCGGCGCTCGCCTTGAGCTTGGGCTTCTCGGCGCCCTTCTTGGCATTGCCGTCGCCGCCTTCCCAGGGCGGCGCGACCTCCACCGGCTCCGGGTACGGCACCCGCGGGAAGGAAACGGGGCCTACTCTTCCTTCCTTTCCCTGGGCTTTCAGTTCCAATGCTTTCAGAACCTTGTCCGGCGTGATGGGCAGCTCGTCGATGCGCACACCCACCGCGTCGTAGATGGCGTTGGCCACCGCGGGCATCACCGGCAGGAGCGGTCCCTGCCCGACTTCCTTCGCGCCGAAGGGGCAGTTCGGATCGGGATCCTCGATGAGGACCGTGTCCACCTCGGGCATGTCGAGCGAGGTCAGGCTCTTGTACTCCAGCAGCGACGGGATCTTGTGCACCAGCGCGTCGGACAGCTTGGGCGGCAGGCGGCGGAACACCTGCTCTTCCATCAGCGCCTCGGACAGCCCCATGTAGACGCTGCCTTCCACCTGGCCGCGGGCGAGCACCGGGTTGATGGTGCGGCCGATGTCGTGGGCGATCCAGATTTTCGGCACGCTGATCCAGCCGGTGGCCGGGTCGACTTCGGCTTCCACCACGCAGGCGGTGTAGGAATACGCCGGCGAGGGCCCGACGCCGGCGCCCTTGAAGCGCCCCGGCGCGCGCGGCGGCTTGTACGAGCCCACCGCGCCCAGCGTGCCGAACTTCTCCTCGGCAAATCCCGCCGCTTCGGCGAATGTCACGGTTTTCGATTCGAAAAAAACTTTCCCGTTCGAAAAGATGAGCCGATCGGGAGCAACTTCGAGCTGCTCGGCCGCGGCGAGAGCGATCTGGTCCTTGATCTTCTGCGCCGCCTGGATGGCGGCGTTGCCCATCATGACCGTCACCCGGCTCGAGTACGAGCCCAGGTCCACCGGCGTGATGCCGGTGTCGCCGGTGACGCAGCGGATGGTGAACGGATCGATGCCGAGCACTTCGGCCACGATCGCGGCGAGCACGTCGTCGGAACCCTGGCCGATCTCGGTGGCGCCGCAGAACACGGTCACCTGCCCGCTGCGGTCGACCAGGATCTGCACGCCCGACTGCGGCATCTTGTTCCAGTAGATCGGCAGGCCGGCGCCGCAAAGATAGGCGCCGCACGCCAGCCCTAGGCCTTTGCCGAAACCCGATTTCCGGTAGCGGCTCTTCCAGCTCGACCGCTCCACCACCTGCCGGATGCACTCCGCGAGGCCGATCGAGCCGATCTTGAGCCAGTTGGCGGTCAGCGAGTCGGGCTTGGCCACCATCCCCAGGCGCAGCTCCGCGGGATCCTTGCCCAGCTTCTCGGCGATCTTGTCGAGCTGCACTTCCTGGCCGAAGCGCGGCTGCGGGGTGCCGTGGCCGCGCTTGGGGCCGCACGGCGGCTTGTTGGTGAACACGCGCGCCGCCTCGAACTTGTAGCGCGGCAGCTCGTAGGTGACCGTCTGCAGGGCGCCGGTGTAGAAGGTGCTCGCCACGCCGTAGGAGCCGTAGCCGCCGCCGTCGACCAGGGTCTGCAGGTGCATGCCCGTCAGCTTGCCTTCGCGCGTGACCCCGGTGCGCAACTTCATGAGCACCGGGTGGCGGCCGCGATGCATGTAGAACACTTCCTCGCGGTTGAGGCACACCTTGACCGGCCGCCCCAGCCGCAGCGCCGCCTTGGCCGCCACCATCTCGTGATTGCAGACGTCGCACTTGCCGCCGAAGCCGCCGCCATTGGGCGTGGCGATCACCCGGATGTGGCTGGCCGGCAGCTGCAGCACCCGGGCGAGCGAGCGGTGCACGTAATGCGGCACCTGGGTCGAGGACCACAGCGTCAGCTTGCCGTCGGGGTCCACCGCCGCGACCGCCGCATGCTGCTCGATCGCGAGGTGCGTATTGCCCTCGTAAAAGAACATGTCCTCGAAAACCAGGTGCGCTTTGCCCAGCGCTTCGTCGACGTCGCCGAACTCGAAAGCCTGCAGCCGGTGGATGTTGCCCAGCTCGCTGTAGGCGTGGATGCGCGGCTCGGGATTCTGCAGCGCTTCCAGCGGATCCGAGATGGTCTTCAGCGCACGGTATTTCACTTCGATGAGCTCCAGCGCCTCGCCGGCGGTCTGCTCGTCCTTCGCGATCACCGCGGCGACCGGGTCGCCGACGTAGCGCACGTGCTCCGGGGCGAGCGGATACTCGTCCTGCGTCACCGGCAGGATGCCGAAGCTCACCGGAAAATCCTTGCCGGTGAGCACCAGGTGCACGCCCGGATGGGCGCTTGCCTTCTCGGTGCGGATCTCCTCGATCAGCGCGTGCGGATGCGGCGAGCGCAGCAGCCGCAGGTGCAGCATGCGCGGCAGCACCACGTCGTCGGCGAAGCGTGTCTGGCCGGTGACCTTGGCGCGCCCGTCGACGCGCCGGCGCGGCTTACCGAGTACTTTCATGCGCCATCCTCCTCGCGGCTTCCTCGATGGCTTCGAAGATCTGCTGGTATCCCGTGCAGCGGCACAGGTTGCCCGAGATCGCCTCCTTGATCCGCTCGCGGGAGGGATTTTTCTCCCGCTCGAGCAGCGCTTTTGCGGTCATCAGGATGCCCGGCGTGCAGTAGCCGCATTGCGCCGCGCCCAGGTCGGCGAAGGCGTCCTGCAGCGGGTGCAGCGCGGGACCGCGCGCCAGGCCCTCGACCGTTTCGATCGCGCGCCCCGCGCACTCAAGCGCGAGCACCAGGCAGGAAAGCTGCGGCTCGCCGTCGATCAGCACCGCGCAGGCGCCGCACTCGCCCAGCTCGCAGCCGTGCTTGGTACCGGTGAGCTGCAGCTCCTCGCGCAGCACCTCGAGCAGCGTCTTGTAGGGCGCGAACGACGCTTCGAGCGTCTCGCCGTTGATATTCAGGGAAACATGGGTATGGCGCTGCATTGTTTGGGCCCCAAACTAATTCGGACTACTGTACTGCAAAGTCCCTGTGGCGAAAAGGGTTTGTACGGCGTTAGGATTTGGCGTTCATCAAGGAGATCCCATGTCCCTACGCATCGGCGACGAAGCGCCCAATTTCCAGGTCCAGACCACCCAAGGCCCGATCGACTTTCACCAGTGGATCGGCAACGGCTACGCCGTATTGTTCTCGCATCCCAAGGACTTCACCCCGGTATGCACCACCGAGCTGGGCTACATGGCCCGCATCAAGCCGGAGTTCGACAAGCGCAACACCAAGATCATCGGCCTGTCGGTCGACCCGGTGGACGACCACGAGCGCTGGGCGAAGGACATCGAGGAGACGCAGGGCACGGCGCCCAACTATCCGATCATCGGCGATCCTGAGCTGAAGATCTCCAAGCTCTACGACATGCTGCCGGCCACGGCCGGCGACTCGTCCAAGGGCCGCACCGCCGCGGATAACCAGACGGTGCGCACCGTGTTCGTCGTCGGCCCGGACAAGAAAATCAAGCTCATCCTGTACTACCCGATGACCACGGGGCGCAATTTCGACGAGGTGCTTCGCGTGCTCGACTCCATCCAGCTCACCGCCAAGTACAAGGTCGCCACGCCCGCCAACTGGAAACCCGGGCAGGACGTCATCATCGCCGGGTCGGTCAGCGACGACGAGGCGAAGAAGCAGTACCCCGGCGGCTGGAAGGCGCCCAAGCCGTACCTGCGCATCGTCCCCCAGCCGAAGTAACCGCCGATCCGGTAACAAACCGTTACGGATTCCGGAAGTGTCGCCGGTGTAGGCTGGCGCCATGAGACGCGTTGCCTTGGTGACCTTCGCTGCCTTGCTGGCCCTCACGAGCAGCGTTGCGCTCGCGGGTGGGCGCCACCATCACCGGCATGGGCATCTCAGCCTGGGCTTCCATTTCGGCGTGCCGCTGGGGTGGCATCACCCGTGGTACTGGGGCCCGCCGGTGCATTACTACCCGGTTGCGCCGGTGGTGGTGCAGCCGCCCGCGCCTACGACGTACGTGGAGCGCAGCGATGTCGTGCCGGAGGGCACCGCGAGCTGGTATTTCTGCCGCGAGTCGAACGGCTACTACCCGTACGTGAAGCAGTGCCCGGGCGGCTGGGAGCGCGTCCCGGCTCGCCCGCCGCAATGATCTTCCGGCTCGCCCCGCTG
>DATACE010000289.1:0-12738 GCA_036259215.1 Burkholderiales bacterium
CGGCAGTCGAGCAGCGCCTGCGGCGCGCGCGCGCCGCGGTAGACCAGCAGCGCCGCCTTGGCGGCGTCGGAGAAATCCGCAGCGTCGCCGAGCGCCTCGGCGAAGCGCTCGACGAAGTACCCGGCGCCGTAAAAATCCTCGAAATTGAAGTTGTTGCCTGAGCCGGAGCACACCACCAGGATCGTCTCGCGCGGATGCGCGGCGGCGATGTGCTCGACGATGGCGCGGGCGTTGAGCAGCGCGCCGCAGTACACGCGCGCCGCTGCGGCGCACTGCGCCATGGCTACGGTGCCGTTGGTGGTGCAATAGACGAGCGTCTTGCCTTTCACGCCGTGCTCGAGCAGCGAAAGCGGCGCCGGGTGGGCGAAGCCGGGAATGACTTCGGCGTACAGCTCGCCCGCCAGCACGCAGGCGTCCCGCGCCAGCCCGCCGCCGCAGGCGCGCGCCGCCGCTTCGTCCAGCACCGGCAGCACCTCGGTGGCCCCGTGCGCCAGGGCGGTCACCATGGTGGTAGTGGCGAACAGGATGTCGAGCACCACGACCACCTTGCCGGGCACGCGCACATGGTCCAGCTCTTCCTTCTTGGTCAGAACGTGGACCTTGTGCTGCAGGTCAATCCTTGCGGCCAAAGAGTCCCCAGCCTTCCATCGTGAGCACCAGCTCCCCGTGCTGATTTGCCGCCTCCCAGCGGTGCTTGACCAACCCGACGCCTTTGCGCGTCGCGGAGGGGCGCGATGCGACCACCGTGCGCCGGTAGACCAGGCTATCGCCCGGGCGCACCGGCTTGAGCCAGCGGATCTCGTCGATACCGGGGGAGCCGAGGCTCATCGTGCGGTTGAGATAGCTTTGCACCATCAGGCGCATGCCGACCGCGCAGGTGTGCCAGCCGCTGGCGATCAGCCCGCCGAACACGGTCTGGCCGGCCGCCGCGGCATCGGCGTGGAAGGGCTGCGGATCGAACTGGCGTCCGAAGCCCAGGATCTCCTCCTCGGTGAAGGTATGCCGGCCCATCTCGCTACTGTCGCCGACACGGAAGTCTTCCCACCAAATCATGGTCCTAGACGAGGGGATGAATTGCTGGCAAAGTGTAATTCAAAGAGGAGGAGTTCCATGCTGCGTTTCATCGTTGCTCTCGCCGCGGGCGCGCTGCTCGCCGGCGCGGCCCAGGCGCAAACCATCAAGATCGGCGTGCTCGGGCCCATGTCGTTCGTGCAGGGCGAGCACCACTGGGCGGGCGCAGAGATGGCGCGCGACGAAATCAACAAGGCAGGCGGCATCAACGTCGGCGGCAAGCGCATGCAGATCGAGCTGATCCGCGGCGATACCAACGAGATACAGTCGGTGCCCGACGCCACCAACACCATCGAGCGCGTCATCACGCGCGACAAGGCCGATTTCCTGGTCGGCGGGTTCCGCTCCGAGGCGGTCCTCGCGATGCAGGAAGTGGCGATGGACTACAAGAAGCTGTTCCTCGGCGTGGGCGCGGCGCACTCCAAGCTGGGCGCGAATGTCGAAGCGAACTACGATCGCTACAAGTACTGGTTCCGCGTTTCGCCCACCAAGGACGTGGACCTTGCCCGCACGCTGTTCGCGGTCATGGGCTCGATCGCCCAGCAGGTGCGCACCGAGCTGAAGACGCCCACGCCCAAGGTCGCCATCCTCGCCGAGAAGGCGGTGTGGACCGAGGCGCTGGTGGCGGCGGCGCAGAAGAACCTGCCGGCGCTGAAGATGGAGGTGGTCGGCGTGTGGCAGCCGTCGGCGACGGCCACCGACGTCACCGCGGAGCTTTCGGCCATAGACCGTGCGGGCGCGCACATCGTGTTCACCATGCTGTCCGGCCCGGTCGGCATCTCGGTCGGGCGGCAGATGGGCGAGCGCGGCATGAAGGCGGTGGCCTGGGGCATCAACGTCGAGGGGCAGAAGGAGGAGTTCTGGCAGGCGGCCGCCGGCAAGGCGCAGTTCGTCTCCACCCTGGACACCTACGCCGAAGTCGAGATGACGCCCAAGACCATTCCCTTCGTAAACGCCTACAAGGCGCGCTTCAAGAAGATGCCGACCTATACCGCCTCGACGCACGACGCCATCATGCTGCTCAAGGCGGCGATCGAGCAGGCCGGAACCACCGATGCCGACAAGCTGGTGCCGGTCATCGAGAAAATGGAGCACGTGGGCGCAGGCAGCACCCTTACCTTCGACAAGCGGCACGATCCGGTGTGGGCGGTGGGCAAGACCGCCGGCATCGCGGTGCAGTGGCAGGACGGCAAGAAGGTGCCCTTCTGGCCGCCGAACATCAAAGGCATGCAGCCGTTCAAGATGCCGGCGCGCTAGCGCGCCCTTGCTCCAAGACATCCTGGTCACGGGGCTGGTCAACGGCGGGGTGTATGCCCTGCTCGCGATCGGCTTTTCGCTCATCTTCGGCGTCGCGCGCATCGTCAACATCGCGCACACCGCGTTCTACATGCTGGCGGCGTACTGCTTCTACGCGCTGATGGTCAAGGGTGGCCTGGGCTTTCTGCTGTCGGGGACGATAGCGGTGGCCGCCGTCACCGCCTTCTCGGTCCTGTGCTACCGCCTGGTGATCGAGCCCGTGCGCGAGCACGAGGCGGCGGTGCTCATCGCGACGATCGCGCTGGCGCTGATTTTCCAGGAGCTCATGCTGTTCACCTTCGGCGGCCACTATCTGGGCATTCCGTCCACGCTGGAGGGCGGGGTGCGCCTGCTCGGCGTGAGCATTCCCTACCAGCGCCTGCTGATCCTGGGGGTCGCGGCCGCCATGCTCACCGTGGCCTGGTTCGTCCTGTATCGCACGCGCCTGGGTCTCGCCATCCGCGCCACCGCCAATGACCTGGAGGTCGCGAACCTCATGGGCATGAACGTGCATCGCGTGGCCATGGCCACGGTGGCCATTTCGGTCGCGCTCGCGGCGATCGCCGGGGTGGTGGTGGCGCCGGTGTTCGTGGTGGATCCGTTCATGTGGCTCGCCCCGCTGGTCACGATGCTCGCCATCGTGGTGCTCGGCGGCCTGGGCAGCCTCAAGGGCAGCCTGATCGGCGCGCTCATCATCGGCTATGTCGAGGCGATCACCGTGTTCGCGCTGCCGGCGGGGGCTTACCTGAAGGGCGCGGTGGCGCTGCTCATCATGGTGGTGGTGCTGCTCGCGCGGCCCGAGGGCCTGTTCGGCGTGGCCTTCGAGGAGGAGCGCTGATCTACTTCGCGCGCCGCGCCTGGGCCGAGCTCACCAACGAGGTGCTGGTGCTGCCCTCGCGGATCCTGGTGCTCGTGTGGGCGCTTGGCTTGCTTGCGCTGCCGTGGCTCTACGGCGATGCCTATGTGCTGCGCATCCTCACGATGACCTGCATTTTCGCCATGTTCGCGGCGAGCTGGGACCTGCTCGCCGGCTACACCGGCCAGGTGAACTTCGGCCACGCGCTGTTCTTTGGCGCCGGCGCCTATACCTCCGGCCTGCTGTCGCTCAAGCTCGGCATCACGCCCTGGGTGACCATCTGGGCCGGCGCGGCGGTCGCCGCGCTGTTCGGCTTCCTCGTCGGCTACCTCTGCCTGCGCCTGCGCGGCTCGTACCTGTCGCTCGCCACGCTCGCGTTCCCGCTGATCGCGCTTGGGCTGCTGTTCGCGTTTCCCGGGTTTTCCGGCGGCGAGCTTGGGATCTCCGGGCTGCGGCGGCTGGTGGTGAGCCCGACGGCCAACTTCTACGTCGCGGCGCTGTCCATGCTGGCGATCGTGTTCGGGTTGTGGCTGCTCGCCGACTCGCGCTTCGGCATCGTGCTGCACGCCATCCGCGACGACGAGGTGGCGGCGCGGGCCTCGGGGATCAACACCCCGCGCTACAAGCTGACGGTGTTCGCGATCGCCGCCGCCGCCGCGGGCTTCGCCGGCGCGCTGTTCGCTCACTATCTGCGCGTCGCCGGTCCCTCCTCGCTGGAAGTGGCGCTTTCTTTCCAGGTCGTGATCTGGGCAATTTTCGGCGGCGTGGCGACGATCTACGGGCCGGTGGCCGCGGTGTTCATTCTCTATCCCATGACCGAGTGGCTGGGCAGCTTCCGCGCCTTCGGCGAGCTGCGGCTGCTGATTTTCGCCGTCGTGGTGCTGCTTGTGCTGCTGTTCATGCCGCGCGGCCTGGCGCCGTGGGTGCGCGACCGGATAGAGGCGCAGTGCCCGCGCTGCAAGCAGGGCAACGGCGCCTGGCGCCGCCTGTGCCGCCTGTGCGGCGCGCCGCTAAAGTCCCAGGTAGCCCGCGCGCAGCGTCTCGTCGGCCATCAGTGACTGCGCCGCGCCTTCGGCGATGATGCGGCCCTGCGACAGGACGTAGTTGCGGTCGGCCATCCTGAACACCTGGCCCACCTCCTGCTCCACCAGCAGCACCGGCACGCCCTCGGCGTGAATCCTGGCGATGGCCGCGAACAATTCCTCGCGGATGCGCGGCGCGAGGCCGAGCGAGGGCTCGTCGATCGCCAGCAGCTTGGCGTCGAACATGAGCGCGCGAGCGGTGGCGAGCATCTGCTGCTCTCCGCCGGACAGGGTGCCGGCGATCTGCTCCTTCCTCTCGGCGAGCCGCGGAAACAGCGCGAAGCAGCGCTCCAGGCGCCTTTGCGTTTCGCTCTTGCTTGAAGAAAGGAATGCGCCGGCGAGCAGGTTCTCCAGCACGGTGAGCTCGCGAAAGGGGCGGCGGCGCTCGGGGCAGTGCACCAGGCCGCGCCGGCGGATCTCGTGGGGGGCGAGGCCGTCGATGCGCTCGCCGGCAAGGCGCACTTCGCCTTCCAGCACGATATCGCCGGCGGTGCCGCGCTTGGCATGCGCCTCGAAGCGCACGAGCCCGGAGACCGCCCGCAGCAGGGTGGATTTGCCCGCGCCGTTGGGGCCGACCAGGCCGACGAACTCCGCGTCGTTCACCGTGAGCGAGACGCCGTTCAGGATCTGCGCCTTGTCGTAGCGCACGCTGAGGCCCTTGACCTCAAGCAGCGGCATGCTCGCTCCCGAGGTAGGCCTGGATGACTTTCGGATTCTTGACCACCTCGGCCGGCGGTCCGTCGGCGATCAGCTCGCCGTAGTCGATCACGATCACGCGGTCGACGATCGACATCAGCTCCTTCAGCTTGTGCTCGATCATCAGCACCGCCGGGCCTTCGGAATGCAGGCGCCCGAAGCGGCCGCCCTTGTGCAGGCGCCGGATGGACTTCGCCAGCAGCTCCGATTCGGCCGGGTTGAGGCCGCCGAGCGGCTCGTCGAGCAGCAGGAGCTCGGGCTCGGTGGCAATGGCGCGCGCCACCTCAAGGCGCTTCAGGTCGCCCTGTGACAGGGCGGAAGCGGGCTCGAGCGCCATGTCCGAGATGCCGACGAACTCGAGCGCGTCCATCGCCTTGGCTTCGAGGCGCTTCACCCATTCGCCGCTGCGGCGCGCGCGCGGCGCGACCAGCGGCACCATGACGTTTGCCACGATGGGCAGGTGGCGGAACGGCCGCATGTTCTGGAAGGTGCCGCAGATGCCGCGCTCGACGACCTCCCAGGGCCGCAGCGCGCTGATGTCCTCGCCGTTGAACAGGATGCGTCCGCTGTCGGGCCGCAGGATCTTGGTGATCAGGCGCAGCAGCGTGGTCTTGCCGGCGCCGTTTGGGCCGATCAAGCCGACCAGCTGATCGCGCTTCAGCTCGAAGCTGACGCTGTTCACCGCGGTGAGCCCGCCGAAGCGTTTGGTGAGGCGCTCGACGGCGAAGAAGGGCTGCGGCATGCCGCTAGAATACTCCGTGGACGAAAAATTTCTCGAGCGCATGGACTCGCAGCTGACCGGCTGGGTCGATCCGTTGAGCCGGCTGCGCGAAGCGCTCGTGCGCAACGAGTTCGAGCTGTATTGCCAGCCGATCCGCGCCCTCGCGGCCGAGCCGCAGCCCGCAGCCCGCCACGCACTGGGCGAGGTGCTGGTGCGCATGCGCGCGGAAGAGCGCGCGCTGCTGCCGCCGGGGGAGTTCCTGCCGGTATTCGAGCACTACGGAATGATGCCGCAGCTCGACCGCTGGGTCGTGTTTCACACGGCGCAGCGGCTGGGCCGCGCCACCGGCCCGGCGCGGCTCACGGTCAACGTATCCGGCGCGACGCTGCAGGACGCCGAGTTCATGCCCTACGTGGCCGCCGCGATGAAGAAGTTCGCGGTGCCGCACGCGGCGCTGCTGTTCGAGATCGACGAGAACGACGTGCTGACACGGCTGGAGGCGGCGGTGCGCTTCGCCAACGCCGCCAAGGGCGTGGGCTGCGGCGTGCTGATCGACGGCTTTGGCCGGCGCGCCGTATCGTTCTCGCCCCTGAAAGTGCTGCGCGCGGACTTCGTCAAGGTGGACGGCAGCGTCGTGCGTAAGCTCGCCGCGAGCGAGGTGGCGCGCACCAAGCTGAGTGCCGTCGTGCGCGTGGCCGAGAGCCTGCGCATCGGCGTGGTCGCCGAATGCGTGGAGGACAAGCAGGTGCTCGGATGGCTCAGGGAGCTGCGCGTCAGCCACGCGCAGGGCTTCGGCGTGCACAAGCCGCAGCCGCTCGACAGCCTGTAGTCCCGCCTAGCCGGCGGTTTCTTCGCGCAGCTCGCGGCGCGACACCTTGCCGACGTCGGTTTTCGGCAGCTCGCCGCGGAATTCGACGATATGCGGAACCTTGTACTCGGCGAGCTGCTGGCGGCAGTAGCTCTTGATCTCTTCCTCGCTCAGCTTGCCGCGCGCGTCGCCCTGCAGCACCACGATCGCCTTGATGCGCTGCCCGACCGCCGGGTCGGCCACGCCTATCACGCCCGCCGCCTTGACCTGGGGATGGCCGTAGAGCACGTCCTCGACGTCCTTGGCGAAGATCGAGTAGCCCTTGAACTTGATGAGGTCCTTGGAGCGGTCGAAGAAGTGGAAATAGCCCTCGTCGTCCATGCGCACGATGTCGCCGGTGCGCATCCAGCGCAGGCCCGCCTTGTCGACGAAGGAGCGCGCTGTCTCTTCCGGGCGCTGCCAGTACCCCTGCATGACGTTGGGGCCGGAAAGCACCAGCTCGCCCGTCTGTCCCGGCGGCACGAACTCCAGCGTCTCGCCATCCATGACGGCGGCCTGCATCCCCGGAATCGGGCAGCCGAACGAGCCGGACTTGGGCCGCTGCAGGGGGTTCACGTGGCTCGTGGCGCAGGTTTCGGACAGCCCGTAGCCCTCGATGATGTTCGATCCGGTGCGCCGCGCCCACCCCTTCATGGTCGAGTCGTGCAGCGTGTCGGCGCCTGAGAGCACGAGCTTCAGCCGGCGCCAGTCGACCTTGTTGGTGTCCTTGTGATCCTTGAGGTACTCGTACAGGGTGGGCACCCCGTAGAACACGGTGGCCCGGTAGCGCTGCATCGCTTCCAGGATCGCCTCGGTGTCCGGGCTGGTGAACAGCACCAGCAGGTTCCCCTGGCAAAGGCCGTTCAGCATGATCACGACCTGGCCGTAGATGTGGAAGAACGGCAGGAAGGCGAGGATCACCTCCTTGCCGGGCTCGAACACCGAGAACGCCGCCTGCCCCATGGCCTGCGCCGCCGCGAGGTTGAAGTGCGTCAGCATGACGCCCTTCGGGTTGCCGGTGGTGCCGCCCGTATAGGGCAGCGCCGCAAGATCCCGGTGGACGTCGACTTCGACCTGCGGGGCCTGCGGCGGGTATTTCTTCAGCAGGTCCTGCAGCCAGTGCACCCCGCCCGCGACCTGCGCCTTCTTGGCGAACAGGCGCTTGAGCGCGGGAAGGTACTCGTTGACGTTGGTGACAATGGCGAGGTCGATGGCGGCGCCCGACTTGCGCACCTTCTCGTACAGGATGTCCTGGCAGATGATGGCCCGCGCACCGCTGTCCTCGAGCTGGTAGCGCACCTCGTGGCTGGTGTAGACCGGGCTGATGGGCGTGACGGTGGCGCCGCACTTAAGCGCGGCGAAGTAGGCGATGATGAACTGCGGGCTGTTGAGCAGGTACAGCGCGACGCGGTCGCCTTTTTTCACCCCGAGCGCCGCGAGCGCGTTCGCCAGCCGGTCGGTGTCCTCGCGCAGCTCGGCGTAGGTGATCATGCGGCCGTAGAAGGTCACCGCGGCGCGCTGCGGCGCGCGCTCGGTGGCCTCGTCGAACGCCTGGTGCACCGACCGGGACGCGACCTCGATGCTCCGCGGCACGCCGGGGGCGTAGTGGGCGAGCCAGGGCTTCGCCAGGTACGTCTCGATTGCGCTCATCTCTCCTCCGCCGGAAGATTGTAGCCGCATGGACGAAATGGTCGCCCGCAGCCTGGCCAAGTGGCCCAACGTCCCGTCGGTCTACGGGTGGCTGTCGCTCGACCGGCGCGGCAACTGGCGCATCCGGAGCGCGAGCGCGACCCAGCGATTCGAAAGGATTGGGAATGCCGCGCTGCGGGATTTCATCGGCCGCAACTACCAGGCCGACGAGCGCGGCTGCTGGCTTTTCCAAAACGGCCCGCAGCGGGTGTACGTAAGCCTCGCGTATACCCCGCTGGTGGTGCATTACGAGGGCGAGCGCCTGGTCGATCACAGAGAAAGGCCGTTCGCGCCTTTGCAGGGCTATCTGGACGAGGAAGGGTCGGTGCTGATCGCGGGCGAGGGCACGGTCGCGCTGCTCGACGATCGGGACCTCGCGCGCTATGCCGATCGCGCCGAGGAACTCGCGCCCATTGCGAAAGACGAGGTCGCCTCGCGCTTCGGCTTCGTCCCGGATCCGGCCGTTTCCTTGCACCGGTCCTAGTTCCTCTTTATAATCCGGCCTCTTTTTTGGGTTGCCGGGGCGGCCTCGAGGAGCACGACGTGGCCGCCCATTCGTTTCTGGAAGCGTAAAAAGATGCCTACCGTCAATCAGTTAGTGCGCCAGGGGCGCGTCGCCAAGCGACCCAAGTCGAAGGTTCCGGCGCTCGCCGGCTCGCCGCAGAAGCGCGGCGTGTGCACCCGTGTCTACACCACCACGCCGAAGAAGCCGAACTCGGCGCTGCGCAAGGTGGCCAAGGTGCGCCTCACCAACGGCTTCGAGGTGATCGGCTACATCGGCGGCGAGGGGCACAACCTCCAGGAGCACTCGGTGGTCCTCATCCGCGGCGGGCGCGTCAAGGACCTGCCCGGGGTGCGCTACCACATCGTGCGCGGCTCGCTCGACACGCAGGGCGTCAAGGACCGCAAGCAGGCCCGTTCCAAGTACGGGGCGAAAGCCCCGAAGTCAGCATAACCGAGCGCCCAATCCCCCATGCCACGACGCAGAGAAGTCCCCAAGCGCGAGATCCTGCCGGATCCGAAGTTCGCCAACGTCGACGTTGCCAAGTTCGTCAACGTCCTCATGACGCGCGGCAAGAAGTCGGTGGCCGAGCGCATCATCTACGGCGCGCTCGACACGATCAAGACCAAGTCGGGCAAGGACCCCATCGAGGTGTTCAGCCAGGCGGTGCAGAACGTCAAGCCGGTGGTGGAGGTGAAGAGCCGCCGCGTCGGCGGCGCCAACTACCAGGTGCCGGTGGAAGTGCGCCCGGTGCGGCGCGTGGCGCTGGCCATGCGCTGGATCCGCGAGGCGGCGCAGAAGCGCGGCGAGAAGTCGATGATGGTGCGGCTCGCGGGCGAGCTGCAGGAAGCGGCCGAGGGCCGCGGCGGCGCGATGAAGAAGCGCGAGGAAGTTCATCGTATGGCGGAAGCCAACAAGGCGTTCTCGCACTACAGGTTCTAAGGACCGACAGGTAAATGAGCGTGGCACGCAAAACTCCCATCGAGCGGTATCGGAACATCGGCATCTCGGCGCACATCGACGCCGGGAAGACGACGACGACCGAGCGCATCCTTTTCTACACCGGCGTCAACCACAAGATCGGCGAGGTGCACGACGGCGCCGCCACCATGGACTGGATGGAGCAGGAGCAGGAGCGCGGCATCACCATCACCTCCGCGGCGACCACCTGCTTCTGGAAAGGCATGGACCTTTCCTATCCCGAGCACCACATCAACATCATCGACACGCCCGGCCACGTGGACTTCACCATCGAGGTGGAGCGCTCGATGCGCGTGCTCGACGGCGCCTGCATGGTGTACGACGCAGTGGCGGGCGTGCAGCCGCAGTCCGAAACCGTATGGCGCCAGGCGAACAAGTACCGCGTGCCGCGCCTCGCCTTCATCAACAAGATGGACCGCGTCGGCGCCACCTTCTTCAAGTCCTACGGCCACATCCGCGACCGCCTGAAGGGCAACCCGGTGCCGATCCAGATTCCGATCGGCGCGGAGGAAAAGTTCGCCGGCGTGATCGACCTGGTCACCATGCAGGCGATCTACTGGGACGAAGCCTCGCAGGGCATGAAGTTCGAGCGCAAGGAAGTCCCCGCCGAGCTTCAGGCCGAAGCCAAGGAGTGGCACGGCAAGATGGTCGAGGCCGCGGCCGAGGCGAACGAAGAGCTGATGAACAAGTACCTCGAGACCGGCGAGCTGTCGGTCGACGAGATCAAGAAGGGCCTGCGCCTGCGCACCATCGCCAACGAGATCGTGCCCATGCTGTGCGGCACGGCGTTCAAGAACAAGGGCGTGCAGGCGATGCTGGACGCGGTCATCGACTACCTGCCTTCGCCCCTGGACATTCCGCCGGTCAAGGGCGAGAACGACAAGGGCGAGCCGGCGTTCCGCAAGCCCGGCGACGAGGAGCCGTTCGCGGCGCTCGCGTTCAAGATCATGACCGACCCGTTCGTCGGGCAGCTCACGTTCATCCGCGTGTATTCCGGCGTGCTGAGCTCCGGCGACACGGTGCTCACGTCGATGCGCGCGAGGAAGGAGCGCATCGGGCGGCTGCTGCAGATGCACGCCAACGAGCGCCGCGAAATCAAGGAAGTGCGCGCGGGCGACATTGCCGCGGTCGTCGGCCTGAAGGACGTCATTACCGGCGAGACGATCTGCGACGTGAAGAACGTCATCACGCTGGAGCGCATGGAGTTCCCCGAGCCGGTGATCTCGCAGGCGGTGGAGCCCAAGACCAAGGTCGACCAGGAAAAGATGGGCGTGGCGCTCGGGCGCCTGGCGCAGGAGGACCCGTCGTTCCGCGTGCGCACCGACGAGGAGTCCGGCCAGACCATCATTTCCGGCATGGGCGAGCTGCACCTGGAGATCATCGTCGACCGCATGAAGCGCGAGTTCGGCGTGGACGCTTCCGTGGGCAAGCCGCAGGTGGCGTATCGCGAGACCCTGCGCAAGCCCGTGGAGCAGCAGGGCAAGTTCGTCAAGCAGTCGGGCGGCCGCGGCCAGTACGGCGACGTCTGGCTGAAGCTCGATCCGCAGCCCGGCAAAGGCTACGAGTTCGTCGACGGCATCAAGGGCGGCCGGGTGCCCAAGGAGTACATCCCGGCGGTAGAGAAGGGAGTGAAGGAAGCCCTCAACGAAGGCGTGCTCGCCGGCTATCCGGTGGTGGACGTCAAGGTGACGCTGTTCGACGGCTCCTACCACGAGGTGGACTCGAACGAGAACGCGTTCAAAATGGCAGCGATCTTCGCTTTCAAGGACGGCATGCGCAGCGCCAGCCCGGCACTGCTCGAGCCGATCATGGCGGTCGAGGTGGAGACGCCGGAAGAGAAGATGGGCGACGTGATGGGCGACCTGTCCGCGCGCCGCGGCATCATACAGGGCATGGAAGACCTGCCCGGCAGCAAGGCGATCAAGGCCGAGGTGCCGCTGAACGAGATGTTCGGCTACTCGACCCAGCTGCGCTCCCTCACGCAGGGACGCGCAACTTACACGATGGAATTCAAGCACTACGCCGAGGCGCCGCGCAACATCGCCGACGCGATCATCAAGAAAGACGACAAGGAAAAGAAGTAGGAGCTGAACCATGGCAAAAGGCAAATTCGAGCGCAACAAGCCCCACGTGAACGTGGGCACGATTGGTCACGTGGACCACGGCAAGACGACGCTGACGGCGGCGATCACGCACATCCTGGCGAAGAAGTTCGGGGGTGAGGCGAGGAACTACGACCAGATCGATGCGGCGCCGGAGGAGAAGGCGCGCGGCATCACGATCAACACGGCGCACGTGGAGTACCAGACCGAGAAGCGCCACTACGCGCACGTGGACTGCCCGGGGCACGCGGACTACATCAAGAACATGATCACCGGGGCGGCGCAGATGGACGGGGCGATCCTGGTGGTGTCGGCGGCCGACGGGCCGATGCCGCAGACGCGGGAGCATATTCTTCTGGCGCGCCAGGTCGGGGTGCCCTACATCGTGGTGTTCCTGAACAAGGCCGACATGGTGGACGACAAGGAGCTCCTGGAGCTGGTGGAGGTTGAAGTGAGGGAGCTTTTGTCCAAGTACGACTTTCCGGGGGACAAGACCCCGATCGTGATCGGCTCGGCGCTGAAGGCGCTGGAGGGTGACGAGGGCGAGCTCGGGGTGAAGGCGATCATGAAGCTCGCCGAGGCGCTGGACGCCTACATTCCGACCCCCAAGCGGGAGATCGACAAGCCGTTTCTCATGCCGGTGGAGGACGTGTTTTCGATCTCGGGCCGGGGCACGGTGGTCACCGGGCGGGTGGAGCGCGGGGTGATCAAGGTGGGCGACGAGATCGAGATCGTGGGCATCCGTCCGACGGTGAAGACGGTGTGCACGGGCGTGGAGATGTTCAGGAAGCTGCTGGACGAGGGCCAGGCGGGCGATAACGTGGGCATATTGCTGCGCGGCACCAAGCGCGAGGACATCGAGCGCGGCCAGGTGCTGGCCAAGCCGGGCAGCATC
>DATACE010000290.1:0-9948 GCA_036259215.1 Burkholderiales bacterium
GTCTGGGCGCTGTCCCGGTCGTCGTCTACAACGAGCACACGGCATCGGGACGCTCGCATGGGAAGCGACGAGGATAGCCAACGCGCTCAGGCCGACCGCAGCAAGTAATGCGCGGATGAAGCGATAAACCTACAATGCGTATTATGTCAAATCTCGCTTTTCCCCGGAATACCAGACAGCATCTCCGCAGAGAACAGCTTGGGATTCAAGGGATGTCGGGTCAGGAGGCGATGCCGGCCGATCTGCCGGGCGAAAGCGAGCCAGGGGCGCGCCTGCGAGGGTTCGGTGGATGCATGGCCGGTCGCGTACTTGGGCGCGAGGCCCCAGGCAGTCAGGGCGTGATCCAGCGCTATCTTCTGCAGGGCTTCGGCCAGGGGGTCGAGCTCGTCGCGGTCATCGACCGGGGCCGGGTGCTTGAGCAGGCGCTCGAGGACCGGGGCCCTGCCCGCGTAATCCAGGGCGAGGAGCGGGGCGCCGCCGGCGTAGGCAAGCCAGCGCGCCGGATCCTCGGCGCCCTGGCCGGCTAGCCATGACAGCGCCGCGTCGCGCGGCGGCAGGGCTACCGGCAGGCTGACGCAGCGGCTGCGAATCGTCGGAAGGAGCTGAGCGGGCCGGTGCGACACGAGCAGGAACACCGCCCCGGCCGGCGGCTCCTCCAGCCCCTTGAGCAGCGCGTTGGCGGCGCTCGGATTCATGGCCTCGGCCGGGTGCACCAGCGCGACGCGCAGCCGCCCGCGGTGGGAGCGCAGGTTGAGGAAGCCGGCGAGCTCGCGCACCTGCTCCACCTTCACCTCGGTGCTCGGCTTGCCCTTTTTCGCCGGGGCGACGCCCTCCTCCGTGTCTGCCGGCTCGCGGGAGAGGGCTTCGGGCTCGAGGCGGCGCAGGTCGGGGTGGCTGCCCGCGCGAAACCAGCGGCAGCCCTCGCACGCCCCGCAGGGCTTGCGCCCGGGATCCGCGGACTCGCACAGCAGGAACTGGGCGATGTGCTCGGCCAGCGCCAGCTTTCCGGTGCCGCGCGCCCCGTGGATGAGCAGGGCGTGCGGCAGGCGCTCGGCACGGCGCCGGAGGGACTCGAACAGAGGCTCGTTCCAGGGATGCATCAGCGGAAGGCGAGCGCCTGCTGGAGCTGCCGGCGGATATGGGCGAGGTCGGCGGCGGCGTCGATGACGCGGATGCGCTCGGGCTCGGCGCGGGCCTGCGACAGGTAGGCGTTGCGCACGCGTTCGAAGAACGCCTGGTCCTCGCGCTCGAAGCGATCGAGCTTTTTCCCCGAGGCGCCGAGGCGCTGGCGCGCGACTTCATAGCTGCAGTCGAACACCAGCGTGCGATCCGGGTGCAATCCGGGATGCGCCGCCGCGCCCAGCCGCTCGATGAGATCGAGGGGCACCCCTTTGCCCGCGCCCTGGTAGGCGACCGTGGCATCGTGAAAGCGGTCGCAGACCACCGAGCTGCCGGCCTCGAGCGCCGGCCGGATCACTTTCGCCACGTGGTCGGCGCGCGCGGCGGCAATGAGCAGCGTTTCGGCGAGCGGCTGCATGGGCTCGGTGAGGATCGCCTCGCGCAGCCGCTCCGCGAGCTCCGTGCCGCCCGGCTCGCGCGTGGTGATTACGTGGCGGCCGGAGGTCGCGGCTAGGGCATCGGCGATAAACGACAGATGGGTCGACTTGCCGGCGCCGTCGACGCCTTCCAGCGTGATGAAAAGGCCCCGCGTCATCTGCGCCGCAGCTGGTACTTGGACACGGCGCGGTTGTGCTCGTCGAGCGAGCGCGAGAAGTGGCTGGTGCCGTCGCCCCGCGAGACGTAATACAGCGACTCGGTCTTGCCCGGACGCATCGCCGAGCGCAGCGACGCCTGCCCCGGCATGGCGATCGGCGTGGGCGGCAGGCCGGCGCGCGTGTAGGTGTTGTACGGCCCGTCCTCGAGCAGGTGCTTCTTCTTCAGGTTGCCATCGAACTCGCTTCCCAGGCCGTAGATGATGGTGGGATCCACCTGCAGCCGCATGCCGATGCGCAGCCGGTTCACGAGCACCCCGCCGATCCGGTCGCGCTCGGCGGCCTGCCCGGTCTCTTTCTCGATGATGGAGGCCATGATGAGCGCCTCGTAGGGCGAGCGATACGGCACGTTGGGCGCCCGCGCGTCCCATTCCTCCTTCAGGTGGCGCTGCATGGCGTGATACGCCCGGCGCAGCACCGCCAGGTCGCTCGAGCCGCGCGCGAACAGGTAGGTATCCGGAAAGAACAGGCCCTCCGGATGCGTTTCAGGCGCCTGCAGGCGCGCCATGACCTGGGCATCGTCGAGCCCCGCGGTGTCGTGGCGCAGGTCGGCGCTCGCGTCCAGCGCGGCGCGGAACTGACCGAAGGTCCAGCCCTCGATCAGGCGCACTTCGGCCTGGCTTACGTCGCCGCGCGTGAGCTTTTCCAGCAGCTCGACCGGCGTGAGCGCCTCGGCGATCTGGTAGTTGCCGGCCTTGATGGCGCGCTCGCGCCCGAGCGCGCGCGCCAGCAGCTCGAACTCGTACCGGCGCACGCTCACGCCGGCTTTTTGCAGCTGGTCCATGGCGGTGCGCAGGCTCGCGCCGCGCGGGATCTCCACTTCCACCGGCAGGCGCGCGACCGGCACGGGGCTCGAGGCGTACCAGGCGCCGTAGCCGCCTGCCGCAAGCACCGCGAGCACCACGAGGAAGAGAAAGGCTTTCAGAGGACGCCGCGCTGTAAAATGGCGATTCTACGATGGAGTGCGCGCAACTAAATCGCTACGGCGTGCTTTCGGTCTCAGGGCCGGATGCACGTGCGTTCCTGCACGCGCAGCTCACCGTCGACATCCAGAACCTGCCGCCCGAGCGCGCCACACTCGCCGGCTGGTGCTCGGCCAAGGGTCGGCTGCTGGCGACGTTCCTCGTCATTCCAGCGCCGCAGGGGTTCCTGCTGCAGCTCGCGCGCGACCTCGCCCCGGCGGTGGCGAAGCGCCTGTCGATGTTCGTGCTGCGCGCGAAGGTGAAGGTGGCTGACGAAAGCGCAGCCTGGGCGCAGTTCGGCGTCTGGGACGCCCCGGCGCCGGCCGCGGTAACCTGGGAAGGCGAGCGGGCCAGCGTGCCGCGCGGCGAAGGCCGCACCCTGGTGCTCGAGCCGGCCGCGCAGGCGACGATGACGGTGAACGCGAGCGAGGACGCCTGGACGCTGCAGGAAATCCGCGCCGGCCGCCCGCTCATCACCGCGGCCACGCAGGACCAGTTCGTGCCGCAGATGGTGAACCTCGAGCAGCTCGAGGCGGTGGACTTTCGCAAGGGCTGCTATCCCGGCCAGGAGATCGTGGCGCGCGCGCAATACCGCGGGCAGGTGAAGCGGCGCATGGTGCGCCTGCCCTCGCCCGCCGGCGCGCAGCTCAAGCCGGGCGACGAGTTTGAGGGCGGCGTGGTGGTCGACAGCGCAGGCGGCGAGGTTCTCGCCGTCGTGCCGATTTGAACTATTACGTCTACTACAAGCTGGCCCCGGAACGCGTCGCCGAGGCCCGGCTCCTGGTCGAATCTTCTTTTTCCACGATAGAGAAGCGCTGCCGCGTGCGCGGGCGCTGGATGCGCCGCCGCGACGACCCGGCGACCTACATGGAAGTCTACGAAGGCGTGCAGGACGAGGCCGCGTTCGAAGCGCTGCTCGAGGCCGAAGGGGCGAAGCTCGGGGTCACGCGTCGGGTGGAGCGTTTCGTAGGCGTTCACCTCTGATGTGCCTGATCCTGGTCGCCTGGCGCACGCAGCCGGGCCATGCGCTGGTGGTTGCGGCGAACCGGGACGAGTTCCAGGCGCGGCCCACCGCGCCCGCGGCGTTCTGGCAGGACAAGCCGGGCATCCTCGCCGGCCGCGACCTCGAGGCGCGCGGCACCTGGATGGGCGTCTCGCGCAGCGGCAAGTTCGCCGCGGTGACCAACTTCCGCGGCGGCCGCGAGCCGCGCGCCGCCGAGTCGCGCGGCGCGCTGGTGACGCGCTTTCTTGAGAACGGCCAGGCGGCCGGCGCGTACCTGGACACCCTGCAGCCCGCTTCCTATAGCGGCTTCAACCTGCTGGTGTGCGACGGCGAGGAGCTGTGGGCGATGTCCAACCGCGGCGGCGAGCCGCAGCGCCTGGCGCCGGGCGTCTACGGTTTGGGCAACACGGTCATCGACGCTCCCGAAGTGCAGGAGAGCAAGCAGCGCTTTCGCGCCGCGCTTGCCGCCGGCACCGCGGTGGAGCCGCTTTTCGCGGTGCTCGCAAAAGCGCGCATCCTGGACGCCACGTACGGCACGCGCTGCTCGACGGTGTCGTTCGCACGGCGCTATGCCGAGCGCTCGTTCGGCGCCGACGGCAGCGAGCTCGACACGCTGCACTACGAGTTCTAAAGCCGCTTGCGCATCGCCTGGTGGCGGATGCCGGCTTCCAGGTATTCGGCGCCCTCCTCCACGAAACCGTGCGCGCGGTAAAACGGCACCGCGTGCACCTGGGCCGACAGCGCGACTTCGCGGTCGCCGCGGCGGCGCGCCTGCTCCACGAGGACTTGCAGCAAGCGGCTGCCGATGCCGCGGCCGCGCCAGTCGCCGAGCACCGCCATGCGGCCGATGTAGCCGTCGGGCAGCAGCCGCGCGGTGCCCACCGCCACGCTTCCTTCGAACGCGACGGCATGCAGGCAACGCGCATCCATGTCGTCCAACTCGATATCCGCCGGCACGCGCTGCTCCTCGACGAACACGGCGAAGCGGATGGGCGCGGCGTGCGCGCGCGCTTTCTCCCACGTGAGGACGTCGATGTGCGCCATGGCGCGAAAGTATAATTGCGGCCCATGAAAAGCCTCTGGAGCGACGCGGAAGCGGCGCAGTTCACCGGTCCGCTCGGCCCGCGCGTCTACACCTCGCGGCTGCTCGGCCGCGACCGCTCGCTGGTGCTGCACGGCGGCGGCAACACCTCGGTCAAGCTGCGCGACAAGAACCTGTTCGGCGACGAGGAGGACGTGCTCTATGTGAAGGGCAGCGGCTGGGACCTCGAGACGATAGAGCCCGAGGGCTTCACGCCGGTCGCGCTCGCCTACGTGCGCAAGCTCGCCTCGCTGCCGCAGCTGCCGGACCCGCAGATGGTGAACGAGTTGAATACCCACATGCTGCGCGCGGGAGCGCCTTCGCCGTCGGTGGAGACCATCCTGCACGCCATCCTGCCGCACAAGTACGTCGACCATACCCATGCCGACGCGGTGCTTTCGGTGTCTAACGCCCCCGAGGGCGAAAAGCGCATTCGCGAGATCTACGGCGAGCGCGTGGTGGTCATCCCGTACATCATGGCGGGCTTCGACCTCGCCGCCTACTGCGCGCGCGAGTATCCCAGGCAGGCGGGCAAGCGCACCGTCGGCATGGTGCTGCTGTCCCACGGCATCTTTTCCTTCGCGGCCGACGCGCGCGAGTCCTACGAGCTCATGATCGAGCTGGTCTCGATGGCGGAGGACTACCTCGCGCGCGAGAAAGCATGGAGCATCGGCATCGAAGCCGCGCAAAAACCCGTGTTTCGTCGCGAGGAGGTCGCGAAGCTGCGGCGAGCGATCTCCGACCAGGCCGGCGTGCCGATGGTCCTGAGGGTGAACGACGGCGACAGGTTCCTAGGCTTTGCGCAGCGGCCGGACCTCGAGAAGCTCGCGCTGCAGGGACCTGCGACGCCCGACCACGTGATCCGCACCAAGCCCTTCCCCATGCTCGGGCGCGACGTCGCGGGCTACGCCAGGAAATACCGCGACTACTTCGAGCGGCTGTCGGCGAAGGCCAAGGAGAAAAAGACCATGCTGGACGCGGCGCCGCGCATGGCGCTGGACCCTGAGCTCGGCTTCGTCGCCGCCGGCCGCACCGCGAAGGACGCCGCGATCGTCGAGGAGCTCTACGACCACACCATCGACGTCATCCTGCGCGCCGAGGCCTTGGGCGGCTGGCGCGCGCTCGATCCGCAGCACACCTTCGACATCGAGTACTGGGATCTCGAGCAGGCGAAGCTGCGCAAGGCCGGCGCCGCGCCGGCGTTCGCGGGCGAGGTGGCGCTCGTCACCGGCGCGGCCTCAGGCATCGGCAAGGCGTGCGTGGAATCCTTCCTCAAGCGCGGCGCGGCCGTGGTGGGCCTGGACCGCAATCCGGCCGTCGACAATCTCTTCAAGCGCCCGGACTTTCTCGGTGTCACGTGCGACCTCACGGATCCCAGCGCGATCGAGCAGTCCCTGGACAAGGCGGTCAAGCGCTTCGGCGGCGTGGACATGTTGGTCCTCAACGCCGGCATCTTTCCTTCCTCGCATCGCGTCGAGGACATCCCGGCCGAAAGCTGGCGCAGCGCGATGTCGGTCAACGTGGAGGCCAACCTCCTCGTGATGCAGGCCTGCCATCCGCTGCTCAAGCTCGCCCCGCGCCGCGGGCGCATCGTGGTGATCGGCTCGAAGAACGTACCCGCCCCCGGCCCCGGCGCCGCCGCCTACTCCGCCTCCAAGGCGGCGCTGAACCAGCTCGCCCGGGTCGCGGCGCTGGAATGGGGCAAGGACGGCATCCGCATCAATTCCGTGCATCCGAATGCGGTCTACGACACCGCGCTGTGGACCGAAGAAGTCCTCGCCTCGCGTGCCAGGGCCTACAACCTCACGGTGGAGCAGTACAAAAAAAACAACCTCCTGAAAACCGAGGTGGCGTCCAAGGACGTGGCCGAGCTCGCTGCCGAGATGTGCGGCCCGCTGTTCGCCAAGACCACCGCCGCCCAGGTGCCGGTCGACGGCGGCAACGAGCGCGTCGTATGAGCGATGGTTTTCTTGCCCCCCTGACAAGGGGGGAGGCGAGCAACGCGAGCGGGGGGTTTGTTTTTCGCAAAAGCCAACCCCCCGCTCGCGTTCGGCTCCCGACCCCCTTGTCAGGGGGTCATCCGTCGCATGGCTGAAGCCGTCGAACCCATTCGTTGGAAAGGCGACCGCCTCGAGCTGCTCGACCAGCGGCTGCTTCCGGATAAGACGGTTTACATCACCTGTCGCTCCGCGGCCGAGGTGGCGCAGGCGATTCGCGACATGGTGGTGCGCGGGGCGCCGGCGATCGGGTGCGCCGCGGCTTTTGGGATTGTGCTTTCCAAGGGCTCTCCTGATTCTTATGAAGTACTGTCCAAGAGCCGTCCGACGGCGGTGAATCTCTTCTGGGCGCTGGAGCGGATGAAGAAGGCGAAGGACCTGGAGGCTGAGGCCTGCGCCATCTACGACGAAGACCTTGCCTCGAACCGCGAGATCGGCCGCATCGGCGCTGAGCTGATCCGCGAGCGAGCGCGCGTCATGACCCACTGCAATACCGGGGCGCTCGCCACCGCCGGCTACGGCACGGCGCTGGGCGTGATCCGGGCGTCGAAGGGAAAGAACATCTCGGTGATCGCCAACGAGACGCGGCCCTACCTGCAGGGTGCGCGCCTGACGGCATGGGAGCTGGTGCAGGAAGGCATTCCCTGCACCCTCATCACCGACAGCATGGCGGGCCACCTCATGAGCAAGGGCGAAGTGGACGTGGTGGTGGTGGGCGCCGACCGCATCGCCGCCAACGGCGACGTGGTGAACAAGATCGGCACCTACGCCCTCGCCGTGCTGGCGAAGCGCCACGGCATCCCGTTCTACGTCGCCGCGCCGCTTTCCACCTTCGATGCGACCATCCCGGACGGCGCGCACATCCCGATCGAGGAGCGGCCGGCCGAGGAAGTCACCGGCTATCGCGGCACGCGCTGGGCGGCGGAGGGGGTGCTGGTGCGCAATCCGGCCTTCGATGTCACGCCGGCCGAGCTCGTCACCGGCATCATCTGCGAGAAGGGCATCGTGCTCGCGCCCAGCCGCGAGAACCTTCAGGCCCTGCTCTTCAGGTCCTGATGTCCACCGGCGTATAGGGCGCCACCCGCTCGAACAGCTCCACGATGTCGCGGTTTCGCATGCGGATGCAGCCGATCGAGCCGGGCTTGCCCATCTCCGCGCTATCCGGCGAGCCGTGGATGTAGATGTAGCGGCGCATGGTGTCGACGTCGCCCAGGCGGTTGCGGCCCGGCTCGCAGCCTGACAGCCACAGGATGCGCGTGAGGATCCAGTCGCGCCCCGGATACTGGGCGTGCAGCGCCGGCGTCCATACCTCGCCGGTCGGGCGCCGGCGCACGAACACCGCGTTGAGCGGCTGGCCGGCGCCGATTTTCGCGCGCACCAGGTGCCGGCCGCGCGGCGTGCACAGGCTGCCGTTCTTCTCGCCCGCGCCGCGGCTCGAGGTGGAGACGAGGTAGCGCTGCCCGGCGAACGTCAGCGTCTGGCTTCCAATGTCGATGGTGATCATCGGCGCGCGGCGAAGAACGCGCTCAGCACGGCGCCGCATTCCTGCGCGAGCACCCCGCCCTCGATGCGCACTTCATTCTTCAGCACCTGCTTCTTGGGATCGGCGGCGCCATACACCGCGCGGGCGATGCGCGCATGGAACATGGCACCCACGCACATGGCGCACGGCTCGAGGGTCACGTACAGCGACGCGCCGGTCAGCCGGTAGTTCTTCCGCGACGCCGCGGCGGCGCGCATCGCCTGGATCTCGGCGTGCGCGGTGGGATCCGCGGCGCTGATCGGGCGGTTCCAGCCTTCGCCCAGGATCTCGCCGTCCAGCACCACGACCGCGCCCACGGGCACCTCGCCCTCCTCCTCGGCGCGGCGCGCGAGCTCCAGCGCACGGCGCATGTGGGCCTCGTCGCTCACGGTTTGAAGCGCGCCTCGCGCCAGGCGAGCGCCGCTTTCAGGCCCTGCTCGCGCGCGAGATCCATGAAGCGCCGCTTGTCGGGCGAGCCGTGCGACTCGATGGCGTGGTCGATGTCCAGCGCTGTGGCGAGCGCCGCGCGCATGCCCTGGATCTCGTAGCTGCGGTTGAGCGCCTTCTTGGTGTCGCGCACGAGGTCCGGGTCGACCACCGCGATGTGGCGGGCGAGCGCGAGCGCGGCGCTCAAGTGCTCGCCCTGCGGCACCACGCGGCTCACGATGCCAAGCTGCAGCGCGCGCTCGGCCCCGACGCTGTCGTCCCCGGTGAGCAGGATGTCCTTGGCCGCTTTGGGCCCGACCATCCAGGGGAGGAGCAGCGTCACGATGCCGGCGCCGAACTTGAGCTCCGGCTCGCCGAACACCGCGTCGCGTGAGCAGATGGACAGGTCGCAGGCGAGCGCCATCTCGAAGGCGCCCGCCATGCACGGCCCGTGGATCGCCGCCACGGTGGGCTTGGGCGAGTCCCAGAAGCGCATGGTGGTGGAGAAATCCAGCTCGAGGATCTCGCGCCACGCCGCCGCGCCTTCCGGGCGGCGCGCCATCTGCTCCTTGAGGTCGAAGCCGGAGGAAAATCCGCGCCCGGCGCCCGACAGCACGATGACGCGCACCTGCGCGTCGGCTTCCAGCGCGTCCATGGCGTGCTGGATCTCGAGCAGCATGGACTTGCCCAGCGCGTTGATGCGCTCGGGGCGGTGCAGCTGCAGGTGCGCCACCTGCCCGTCGCGCTCGATGCGGATCGCTTCGTAGCTGTTCATGATTCCTCCACCGGGACGAGCTCCCCGGCATCCAGCATCGCAGAAAATCGGCCGCGGTCGGCCTTGCCGGTGCGCCCGGCGGGCAGCTCGTCGGCGAAATAAAGCACGTCGGGCTGCTTGTACTTTTCCAGGCGCTCGCCCAGGAACGCGCGCAGCTCCGCCGCGCCCAGCCCCGGCTCGCGCGGCACCACCAGCGCGTGGATCCGCTGCCCCAGGCGGGGGTCCGGCCGGCCGACGGCGAGCGCCGCGGCCACCTTGGGATGCGCGCTGCAGGCGAACTCGATCTCCTGCGGCGCCACCTTGTTGCCGCCGCGATAGATGAGCTCCTTCTTGCGGCCGGCGATCTCGACGATGCCGGGCTCGCGCTCGCGCGCGAGGTCGCCGGTGGCGAGCCAGCCGTCGCGGATCGG
>DATACE010000291.1:0-5731 GCA_036259215.1 Burkholderiales bacterium
AGCCCGATTAGATAATCGGGCTCTGACCCCGATTGGCAGGTTAATGGGCGAGCAGGGCGTTCAGGCGTTCGAGGCGCGTACGCGCGTCGTCCAGCTCGAGCAGCTCCTGTTTGGCGGCGAGGGGCAGCGGCAGGACCTCGGCGAGGCGCGCGCTGACCCAGGAGGCGGAATCCAGCCGATGGGGCGGCTGGAACAGGCCGCCCTGTTGCTCGATCACGCGCTCGAGCAGCGCGACGCAGCCGGCGCAGCTTGCGGGGATGGTGGAATCGCGGTCGTCGTCCAGCACCTCGATCGAGGCGCGCGCGAGGCCGCTCGGTTCCAGCTTCCTTTCGAGGATGCGAAAGCGCTGGCTGCCGAGCGCGGTCACCTGCAGCAGGCCGAGCTGTGGCATGTCCCACTGGCCGATGTACGCCAGGCAGCCGACCTCGACGGGCAGCGCGGGCTCGCCGACCTCCCGGCCTTCGCGGATCAGGCATACCCCGAAGGACGAGCCGTCGCGCAGGCAGGCCTTGGCCATGTCCATATAGCGCTGCTCGAAAATGCGCAGCGGCAGGCGCCCACCGGGAAACAGCACCGTGTTGAGCGGGAACAGCGGCACGTCGTTCACTTGGGCTCCGGGTCCAAGGCGGCGAGCCCACGGTGGCGCACCAGCACGCTCCAGTCCGGGCGGAAGTGCTGCGCGAGCTGCTCGACGAGGTACACCGAGCGGTGCTTGCCGCCGGTGCAGCCGATCGCGACGGTCACCGAGCTACGGTTCTCGCGCACGATCTCGGGCAGCCAGCGGGCAAGCAGCGAGCGCACGTCCTCGAGCCAGCGCCCGACCGCTTCGTCGCGCGCCAGGTAGTCGATGACCAGGCGGTCGCGCCCGGTGAACGGGCGCAGCTGCGGGTCGTAGTGCGGATTGGGCAGCATGCGCGCATCCAGCACCCAATCGGCGTCGAGCGGGATGCCGTCGCGGTAGGCGAAGGACTCGAACAGCAGCGCGAGCACGCCCGGGCCGATGCCGAGCAGGTCTCGGATCCAGTTCTGCAGCACGCGCGGCAGCAGCTCGCTGGTGTCGATGCGGTGGCCCAGCTCGGCGACGCGGACCAGCAGCGCGCGCTCGCTTTCTATCGCCTCCAGTAAAGTGTGTCCTTGTTTTGTAAGGGGATGACGCCGGCGGGTCTCCGAAAAGCGCCTGAGCAGGGCCGGGTTGCTCGACTCGAGGTACAGGACGCGGCACTCCACGCCGCGGCTCCTCAGCTCGGCGACGTTCTCGGGCAGCGCCGGCAGCGCTGCGCTGCGCGCATCCACGCTGACGGCGACTTTGTCGTGCCCGGCAGCGGCCAGAAAATCGGCAACTTCCAGCAGCAGCGTGGCCGGCAGGTTGTCGACACAGTAGTAGCCCGCATCCTCCAGGACGGCGAGCGCGATGCTCTTGCCGGAGCCGGACAGTCCGCTAACCAGGATGAGCTGCATCACTCGCCGTCGACGTCGTTCTCCAACTCGCGCTGCTGGCGCGCCATGAACTCGGCCATGGAATCGATGCCGCGCAGCTTCAGGATCTCGTTGCGCACCGCCGCCTCGACCAGCACCGCGAGGTTGCGGCCGGCGGCGACCGGGATGATGACCTTGGCCACTGTCACTCCGAGGATGTCTTCCGACAGCGCCGCGAGCGGCAGCCGCTCGGTGGGATCGCGGCCGCCGGGCAGCGGACGCTGCAGGTGGGCGATCAGCCGCAGCTTCAGCTTGCGGCGCACCGCGGTCTCGCCGAAGATGGTCCGGATATTGAGCAGCCCGAGGCCGCGCACCTCGAGGAAATCCTTGAGCATGGGCGGGCAGCGGCCTTCCAAGGTATCGACCGCGATGCGCGAGATCTCCACGACGTCGTCGGCCACCAGGCCATGGCCGCGGCTGATGAGCTCCAGCCCGAGCTCGCTTTTGCCCACGCCCGACTCCCCGGTGATGAGCACGCCGAGGCCGAGCACGTCCATGAACACGCCGTGGCGCTCGGTGCTCTCGGCAAGCGCCTTGGCGAGGTAGCGCGCCAGCACCTCGATCACGCGGGGCGCCGGCAGCGGCGAGGCGAACAGGGGCGTGTGGCTGCGCGCCGCCGCGGCCACCAGCGCGTGGGGCGCGGCGACGCCGTCGGCGACGATCACGGCGGCGGGCGAGGCCTGGAACAGGCGCTCGACGTGGTCGGCCACCGTGCCGGCCTCGTAGGCGCCGATGACCTGGATGCTGTTGGGGTGGGTAAGGTTGAGGTGCCCGATCAAAGAAGCCGCCGCCGCGGCTTCACGTCGCACGGTAGTGCCGCCTTCGCGGCCTGCTATCCAGGCAAGCGACAGCGGCTCGCGGTTGTCGTCATGCAGCCGCGCGACGTTGACCTGAAGCATCCGGCTGCCATGTGCTGATCAGCTGGTGAAGGCCTTCGGCGTCGGCCGCCCGGTTCATCGCTTCGCGCAGCGCCTTGTCGCTGAACATCTGCGCGAGCTCCGACAGGATCTGCAGGTGCTTCTCGGTGGCCTTCTCCGGCACCAGCAGGACGAACACCAGGGTCACGGCGTTGCCATCGGGGGCGTCGAACGGCACCGGCTGGGCGAGGCGGATGAACGCTCCCAGCGCCTCTTTGAGGCCTTTGATGCGCCCGTGCGGGATGGCAACCCCCTGGCCGAGGCCGGTCGAGCCCAGGCGCTCGCGCGCGAACAGGCTGTCGAACACCAGGCTGCGCGCCAGTGCGTGCTGGTTCTCGAACAAGAGGCCCACCTGCTCGAACAGGCGCTTCTTGCTCGACACCTGCAGGTCGACGACGACGTCTTCCGGGGACAGCAGCTTGGCGACGAGGCTCATTGCGCGGCGCGGGATTATATCCGCTTATCGTTGACCTTATCCTTGTAGCGCAGCACCTGCCGGTCGAGCTTGTCGGCGAGCAGGTCGATGGCCGCGTACAGGTCCTGCTCCTCGCTTTCGCAGTGCAGGTCCTTGCCGCGCACATGCACCGTGGCTTCGGCCTTCTGCCGCAGCTTGCTCACCGTGAGGATGACGTGCGCGTCGATCACGTGGTCGAAATGCCGCGAGATGCGCTCGAGCTTGGACTGCACGTAGCTGCGGATGGCCGTGGTCACTTCGAGGTGATGCCCGCTCACGTTGAGGTTCATTCGCTCTCCTTACAGCGCCTTGCGCTGGTTGACGGGGGGAATCTGCAGCGACTCGCGATATTTCGCAATCGTGCGGCGCGCCACCACGATGCCCTGCTCGCCGAGGATCTGCGAGATGCGCGCATCCGACAGCGGCGCCTTGGCGTCCTCCGCGGACACCAGCTGCTTGATAAGCGCGCGGATCGCGGTGGAGGAGGCGGCGCCGCCCGCCTCGGTGGCGACGTGGCTGCCGAAGAAGTATTTCAGCTCGAAGGTGCCGCGCGGCGTGGCCATGTACTTCTGCGTGGTGACGCGCGAGATGGTGCTCTCGTGCAGGCTGAGGATCTCCGCAATTTCCCGCAGCACCAGGGGCCGCATGGCCACCTCGCCATGCTCCAGGAAGTGGCGCTGCCGGTCGACGATCGCCTGCGATACGCGCAGGATGGTGTCGAAGCGCTGCTGCACGTTCTTGATCAGCCAGCGCGCCTCCTGCAGCTGCGAGGAGATGCCCGCGCCGCCGCTGCGCGCACCGGCGGCGAGCTCGGCGTACAGGCGGTTGATGCGCAGGCGCGGCATGGCGTCGGGGTTGAGGCTCGCGCGCCACGCGTTGCGGCTCTTGCGCACGATGACGTCGGGGGTCACGTAGCGCGCCTCGAGCTTGGCGAAGGCCGCGCCGGGGCGGGGGTTGAGCGCCTGGATCAGGCGCTGGGCGCCGCGCAGCGCCTCCTCGTCGGCGCCGGTAGCGCTCTTTAACCGGGTGTAGTCGCGGGTCGCGAGCAACTCCAGGTGCTTGTCGGCGATCTCGAGCGCCAGGCGCCGCACTGCGTCGTCGGGCAGCGTCTTCAATTGCAGGCAGAGGCATTCCCCGGGGGAGCGAGCCCCGACGCCGGCGGGCTCGAAATGCTGCAGGTGTTGCAGCGCGATCGCCAGCTCGTCCATTCCGGCCTCGGCTTCCGCGGGCAACAGCGCGGCGATCTCCTCCAGCGGTTGCGTGAGATAGCCGTCTTCGTCGAGGGCGTCGATCAGCACCATGACGAAGGCCCGGTCGCGCTCGTCCAGGTTGGTCAGGGTAAGCTGCGATAGCAGGTGCTCGCGCAGCGTGGGGGTGTCGGCGGTGCCGAAATTGCGGTCCCCGTCGTCGTCCTCGTCGCTGCCCGCGCCCTTCCAGTTGGCCGCGATGTCCGCCGACCAGTCGGCTTCGGCGGGTGCCGGCTCGGCCGGCGTGCTCGAGGAGCTCGAGGGGGGCATGGGCGCCGCCTCGGGCTCGCCGCCGCCACCGCCTTCGTGGTCCTCGCGCTCGAGCGCCGGGTTCTCCATCAGGATGCGGTCGATCTCCTGGTTGAGCTCGACCGTCGACAGCTGCAACAGCCGGATCGACTGCTGCAGCTGCGGCGTCAACGTCAAGTGCTGGGATAGTCGGAACTGGAGCGAGGGCTTCATCGCGACCGCAACCACGTTACTGCTGCGTTAAGTGCGTTGACTACATCGAGTGCGCCAGCTACATCCGGAAATTCTCGCCCAGATATACTCGGCGTACGCTGTCATTATAGACAATCTCCTCGGGATGGCCCGAAGCGAGCACCGCGCCTTCGTTGATGATGTAGGCGCGGTCGCAGATTCCCAGCGTTTCCCGCACGTTATGGTCTGTTATGAGCACGCCGATGCCGCGTTCCTTGAGGAACCTTATGATGCGCTGGATGTCGAGCACCGCGATCGGGTCCACGCCGGCGAACGGCTCGTCGAGCAGGATGAACGCCGGCCGCGTGCCCAGCGCGCGGGCGATCTCCAGGCGCCGGCGCTCCCCGCCGGATAGCGAGAGCGCGGCGTGCTTGCGCAGGTGCGCGATGTTCAGGTCCTTCAGCAGCTCGACCAGGCGCGCCTCGATGTCGGCGGGCTGCAGGCCCTGCAGCTCCAGGATGGCCTGCACGTTCTCTTCCACCGACAGCCGCCGGAACACCGAGTTTTCCTGCGGCAGGTAGGAGATGCCCAGGCGCGCACGCCGATGGATCGGCAGGTGCGTGAGCTCCGCGCCGTCAAGGTGGATGGCGCCGGCATCCACCGGCACCAGGCCGACGATCATGTAGAAGCAGGTGGTCTTGCCGGCGCCGTTCGGCCCGAGCAGCCCCACGACCTCGCCGCTCGAGACTTCGAGCGACACGTCCTGCACCACGGTGCGCGACTTGTAGCGCTTGCGCAGGCTTTGCGCGCGCAGCTGGCTCATTTGCGCGACGGCTCGGGCGCCGACTTCGGCTGGATCACGGCCTTCACGCGCCCGCCGGTCTCGCCCTTGCCAGAGCTCACCGAGAAGAAGTCGGAAGCCTGGTCGACTAAAATGTAATCGCCGGCGACCTCGTCGCCGCCGCGGTTGACGCGGGCGGCATCGAACAGCTCGATCTTCTGCTCGCGGTCGTTGATCTCGATGCGCCGCGCTTCGCCGTCCAGCCAGCGCGCCTCCTTCTCGCCTTCCTTGGGATCCATGCGCTGCTTGAAGCGCACCGGCGAGCCGGTGGCGGTGGTGTGCTGGAAGCCCTCGGTATCCTGGCGCACCACGATGCGATCGGCGCGCACCGCCAGGGTACCCTTGGTGAGCACCACGTTGCCCTCGAAGATGTTCA
>DATACE010000292.1:0-15341 GCA_036259215.1 Burkholderiales bacterium
GCGCGCTGCCCTGCGCCGCGGTCACTGGCAGACGGTGCGCGACACCATCGACCGCATGTCGTCCGACGTGCGCCGCTATTCCGCGTGGACGTACTGGTACGGCCGGGCGCTCGCGGCGCACGGCGAGGAAACCGGGAGCCGCGCCTATTACCTGCGCATCGCCGGCCAGGCCGACTTCTACGGGCTGCTGGCCGACGAGGAGCTCGGCTATGTCGGCACGCTGCCCGAGGCGAAGCACGTGCCCACAGAGGAGGAGGTTGCGAAGGCCGCCCGCGATCCGGGAATCGCGCGGGCCATGGCGCTGTTTCGCCTGGGCTTGCGCACCGAAGGCGTCAAGGAGTGGCTGTTTGCCATCCGCCGGTTCGACGACCTGCAGCTCCTGGGGGCCGCGGAGCTCGCGCGCCGCGCCGAGATCTACGATCGCGCCATCCACACCGCCGACCGCACCGCGCGCATCCACAACTACATGCTGCGCTATCCCGTACCGTTCCACGACGTGTTCCGCGAGTATGCCAAGGCCCATGGCCTGGACGAGGCCTGGGTGCTGGGGCTGGTGCGCCAGGAAAGCCGCTTCATTGCCGACGCGCGCTCCTCCGCCGGCGCCGCGGGCCTGATGCAGCTCATGCCGCGCACCGCCAGGTTCGTCGCCTCCAAGATCGGCATGCGGCGCTTTCGCCACCGCGACGTCACCGACGTCGACACCAACGTGAACCTGGGCTCCCGCTACATGAAGCTGGTGCTCGACCAGCTGGGGCATCCGGTGCTCGCCTCGACGGCGTACAATGCCGGCCCATCGCGTGCGCGCCGCTGGCGGGACGCCAAGCCCCTCGAAGGCGCGATTTACATAGAGAACATCCCATTCAGCGAGACCCGCGACTACGTCCGGAAGGTCATGGCGAACTCGGTGTTCTACTCCGCGGTTCTCCAGAAGCCGGCCACGCCGCTCAAGGCGCGGCTGGGCACCATTTCGGCGCGCGACGGCAGCGAGCTGATCGAGGACCAAGAGCTTCCCTGAGGCAGGCGTGAAGCTGGAGAACGTGCTGGTCACGGGCGGCTCCGGGTTCATCGGCCGCCATCTCGTTTCCGCGCTGTGCGCGCAGGGCTTCAAGGTGACGGTGCCCACGCGCCACCGGGAGCGCGCCAAGCATCTCATCCTCCTGCCGACCGCCGACGTGGTGCAAGCCGACGTGCAGGCGCCCGGGCAGCTCGAGCGCCTGGTGCGGGGCAAGCAGGCGGTCATCAACCTGGTGGGCATCCTGCATAGCCGGCCGGGGCGGCGCGATGAGCGCGGCCCCAACGATTACGGCCCCGACTTCGCGCGGGTGCATGTCGAGTTGCCGCAAGCCATCGTCGCGGCGTGCCGTGCGCAAGGGGTGAAGCGCCTGCTGCACGTGTCGGCCCTTGGAATTTCCGCCGCCGCGCCCTCGGAGTACCTGCGCTCCAAGGCGATCGGCGAGCAGGCGGTGCTGGCCGCCGACGACCTCGAGGTCACCGCCTTTCGTCCCTCGGTGGTGTTCGGTCCCGAGGACCGGTTCCTGAACCAGTTCGCCTTGCTGGCGCGCTTCGCGCCGGTGCTGGCCGTGCCCTGCCCGCAGGCACGCTTCCAGCCCGTGTATGTGGGCGATGTGGCGCGCGCCATCATCCGGGCGATCGACGACCCGGACACCCACGGCAAGGCCTATGAGCTGTGCGGCCCTCGCCAGTACTCGCTCAGGGAGCTGGTGGAGACGGTCTGCCGCATCATCGGCCGTGAGCGCAGGGTATTCGGCCTGTCCGAGCGTCTTTCCCGGCTGCAGGCCGCGGTCCTGGAAAGGCTGCCCGGCAAGCTCATGACGCGCGACAACTACCGCTCCATGCAGGTGCCAAACACCTGCAGCGGCGAATTTCCGTTCGGCATCCTGCCGCAGGCGCTCGAGGGCCTGGCGCCCGCCTGGCTCGCGCCTTCTGGCCCAATCGAGCGCAACTCGCGGCTGCGCTGGCGCGCGGGGCGCTAGCGCATGATCGACGCGCTGCTCGCGGGCCCGCTTCGTGTCGTCAACGTCGGTCTGGCGGGGTTCGCGCGCGAGCTCTCCGCCCGTGGCACCGCAGTGACCCAGGTCGACTGGTCGCCTCCCGCCGGCGGCAGGCAGGACCTGCTGGTCGCCCTGGAAACCCTGGAAAGGGACTCGGTCGAGAAGGCGAACCAGGCGGCCCTGGAAAAAATCCTGGCCGCCGAACCGGTGCTCGCCGACGTGCGGCGCGCCGGCGAGCTGATCCCCGAGCTGGATGCCGAGCGCCTTATGCTGCATGCCGGCCCGCCCATCGAATGGGGCCGCATGTGCGGCCCGCTCAGGGGCGCGATATGCGGCGCGATCGTTTTCGAGGAATGGGCGCCGGATCTGGCGGCCGCCGAGGCGCTCGCCGCCTCGGGCGGCGTGCGCTTCGCCCCGAATCATCACTTCGGCGCGGTCGGCCCCATGACCGGCATCACCACGCGCAGCATGCCGCTGCTGGTGGTCGAGAACCGCGCTTTCGGCAACCGCGCCATGTGCGCGCTCAACGAGGGCCTGGGCAAGGTGATGCGCTTCGGCGGCAACGATGCCGAGGTGCTCGCACGGCTTGCCTGGCTGCGCGACGATTTCGGGCCGCTTCTTGGCAAGGCGCTGCGCGCCAACGGCATTGCCCTCAACCCGCTCATCGCCCGCGGGCTGGCGATGGGCGACGAGATGCACCAGCGCAACGTGGCTTGCTCTTCGCTCGTGATGCGCATCCTGGCGCCGGCGATGGCGCGCGTCGGCTCGGCTTCCCTCGCGAGGGCGCTGGAATTCATGGGCGGGAACGACCAGTTCTTCCTCAATATCGCCATGGCGATGGGCAAGGCGATCCTCGACCCGGCGCGCGGCATCGCCTGCTCCACCCTCGTGACCGCGATGTGCCGCAACGGCACCGACTTCGGCATCCGCGTGGCGGGGATGGGCGACGCATGGTTCACCGCGCCGGTGGAGATGCCCCAGGGACTCTACTTCCCGGGCTACAGCGCGGCCGACGCGAATCCCGACATCGGCGACTCGGCGATCCTCGAGGCGGTGGGCCTGGGCGCGTTCGCCATGGCCGCCGCGCCGGCGGTGGCCGGGTTCGTGGGCGCGGGCGGCTTTGCCGAGGCGCTCGGCTACACGCGGGCCATGGCCGAGATCGCCGCGGGCCGCAATCCGCGCTGGGGCATCCCGGCGCTCGAGTTCGCCGGCACCGCGGCGGGCATCGACGTGCGCCGCGTGGCCGAAACCGGCATCGCCCCTGCCATCAATACCGGCATTGCGCACCGCCTGCCCGGCGTGGGACAGGTCGGCGCCGGCGTGGCGCGCGCCCCGCTCGCCTGCTTCGAGCAGGCGCTGATCGCTCTGGCGGGCCATGCTGGTTAACCGGATCGAGCGCGGCCGCTACCTCGACTCGGTGGCGCTGATGCGCGTGTCGCGCAAGCTCGAGGCGCGCACCGGCGTGGAGGCGGCGGCGCTGATGATCGGCAGCCCGTCCAACAAGGCGCTGCTGCGCGAGGCCGGCCTGCTTGCGCCGGAGGGCGAGCAGGCCACGGCGAACGACCTGGTGATCGCGCTGCGCGGCGCGGGGGCGGCGGCCGCGCTGGAATCGGCGCTCGAGCTTTTGTCGGAAAAGCCCGAAGCCGCAGCCTCGGGTCTCACGACGACGCGGACCGTGCGCGGCGCGCTCGAGGCGTTGCCGCATGCCAACCTGGCGCTCATTTCCATCCCCGGCGAATTCGCCGCGTTCGAGGCGCGCCGCGCGCTGGAGCGCGGGCTGCACGTGCTGCTTTTTTCGGACAACGTGTCGCTCGACGACGAAGCGGCGCTCAAGCGCCTGGCCGCCGCAAAGGGACTGCTTCTGATGGGGCCGGATTGCGGCACGGCGATCATCGCCGGCACGCCGCTCGCCTTTGCCAACGCCGTGCCGCGCGGCGATATCGGCATCGTGTCGGCTTCGGGCACCGGGGCGCAGGAAGTGTCCTCGCTCATCGCGCGCATGGGCGGCGGCGTGTCGCACGCGATCGGCGTGGGCGGACGCGACCTCGACGCGCGCATCGGCGCGCTCGGCACGCTGGCGGCCATCGAGGCGCTGGAAGGCGATCCATCGACGGCCAAGATCGTGCTCATCTCCAAGCCGCCGTCGCGCGAGGTCGCCGCGAAAGTCATGGAAAGGATGAAGACGGCGCGCAAGCCCAGCGTGGTGTGCTTCCTTGGACTGGACCAGCCCGGCATCGCGCCCACGCTGCGCGACGCGGCGGAGCAGGCGATGGGCGCCAAGCTGCGCAGCGAGGGCTTTCCCATGGAGAAGCGGCGCGGGCGCGTCCGCGGCCTGTATTGCGGCGGTACGCTGTGCGCGGAGTCCGAGCTCATCTTTCGCCGGCAGGGGCTTGGCGGCCATGAGTTCATCGACCTGGGCGCCGACCAGTACACGCGCGGCCGGCCGCACCCGATGATCGAGCCCGAGATACGCAACGACCACGTGCGGCGCGCGCTGGCCGACCCGCAGGTCGGCGTGGTGCTGGTGGATGTCGTGCTGGGCTATGGCGCGCACCGCGATCCGGCTTCGGTGCTTCTCATGAACGACGTTTCGGCAAAGACCGTGATAGCGTCCGTGACCGGGACGGAGCAGGACCCGCAAGGCTGGTCGCGCCAGGCCGGGCTGCTGCGCAAAGCCGGCGTGCTGGTGGCCCCCTCCAATGCGCACGCCGCGGAGCTGGCTGCTGCCATGGTTTCCTAGGAGGATTGAATGCGCCACGTTTTGATCATCATCGCCTTGCTGTTCTGCTTGCCGGCGGGCGCGCAGGAGGCCTACCCGTCCAGACCCGTGAAATTCGTGGTGCCATTCCCGGCCGGGGGTCCGCTCGACGTGCTGGCGCGCGTGGTGGCGCAGAAGCTGGGCGAGGACTGGAAGAACCCGGTGGTCGTCGAGAACGTCACGGGGGCCACCGGCTCGATCGGCGCGCACCAGGTGGCGCGCGCGACGCCTGACGGCTATACGCTGCTCGTGACGGTCGATATCCCGCTCACCATGTACCCGGCGGTGGCCAGGAAGCTGCCCTACGATCCGGCCGCGGACTTCAAGCCGGTCGCCAGCCTCGCGCGCACCGACAACGGCCTGTTCGTGAACCCGGGGCTGGGCGTGTCGAGCGTGCAGGAGCTGGTCGAGCTGGCGAAAAAGCAGCCCGGCAAGCTCACCTTTTCCTCTGCCGGCATCGGCGCCCCGGCGCATTTCGCGGGGGAGCTGTTCAAGGTGATCGCCGGCATCGACATGACGCACGTGCCCTACAAGGGCGCGGCGCCGGCGATGGCGGCCGCGCTGTCCGGCGAAGTGAACCTGATGTTCGGGCCGATCACCCAGGGGCTGCCGCAGGTCAAGGCCGGCCGGCTGAAGGCGCTGGGGGTGACCGGACCGAACCCGACGCCGCTCCTGCCGGGCGTCAAGCCGCTGGTCGAGCAGGGCTTTCCGGGGTTGCTGGTGTTCAATTTCTATCCCGTGATGGCGCCCGCGGGAACCCCGGATGCGGTGACGCAGAAAGTGCGCGCGGGACTGAAGGCGGTGATGTCGGACACGGCGGTGCGCACGCGGCTTGAGGCCGTCGGCATCGAGCCGGTGTGGGACGAGCCGCAACAAGTCAGCGCGGCGCTCAAGGCCGACCTCATGCGCTGGAGCGCGCTCGCGAAGCGCGCCGGCATCCAGTCGCCGAACTAGGCCTTCAGCACCGCCACCGCGCCGGCGAGGGCGTCCCAGCCGGAGCAGTGGCCGACCGCGCTTAGCTTGCCGAGCTCCAGCGAGCCATTCAGGACTTCATGCAGGGCTTCGTGCGCCTCGCCGGCAGCCGCGGCGGCGAGATGCGCGGCGCTGATGGCGCTGGTGCGCGCCTTCAGGCGCGGCTGCAGCCAGCGCCACAACCCGTCGGCCTGCATGCTGCGTCCGGACAGGCGCAGCGCCACCAGCATGCCGCCGAAATAGTCGTCGCCCGAAGGCGTGAGCCCGGGCCCCAGGCCGATGAGCTGCTCGGCCTCGTTGGCGAGCGCATTGCCCACCAGCCAGCGCTCCAGCGCCTCCAGCGCCGGCAGCGCGTGGCCGCTGAGCGCGTTGTGCGCGCCGACCACCAGGCAGCCGAGCCCCTCGGCGGGCACCAGCGGCCGGGCCGCCTCGCTCAGGCGAGCCCATTCGACGTGTACCCCGTCCTGCGGCGGCTGCCACAGCGCGGCATCCTGCGTTGCAATGGACAGGCGCTCGCCCAGCGCGGGCATGCGAAAGCCGGACATGAGGACGTTCAGCGGACCTCGGCCCAGCGCGGCGTCGCCGATGCAGGCATAGCGCTCTTCCGGGCAGCGCACATAGAAGCTGCGCCGGAAGGTGGCGCACACCTCGCCTTCGCCGCCCTCGAGCGCCTCGCGCGCAAAGCGCCCCGCCACTTCAGCGGACCACATGGGTACCGCTTTCGCCCGCCAGCGCCGAGGCCGCGCGCTCCAGGTGGCCGATGATGGCGCGCCGGCCGCCGGCTTCCAGATGGCGGATCGCGGCCTCGACCTTGGGCCCCATGCTGCCCCGCGCAAAATGACCCGCACGCTGGTGGTCCTTCATCTCGGCGAGCCCGACCTTGTCCAGGAAGCGCTGGCGCGGCGTGCCGAAATCCACGGCCACGCGCTCGACCGCGGTGAGAATGAGCAGATCCGGGATGCCGAGCGAGCGGGTGAGCAGCGCCGAAGTCAGGTCCTTGTCCACCACCGCCTGCACGCCGCGCCATGCGCCGCTGGCCTCACGCACCACCGGGATGCCGCCGCCTCCCCCGGCGATGACCACGGCGCCGGCGTCGAGCAGCGTCCTGACGATGTGCAGGTTGGTGATCGCCCGCGGCTCCGGCGAGGCGACGCTATGGCGCCAGCCGCGCCCGGCGTCCTGCATCATGCGCCAGCCCTTTTTCTCATATTCGCGCGCCTCGTCCGCCTCGAAGAACGGTCCGATCGGCTTGGAAGGGTGCTGGAAAGCCGGATCCTGCGCGTCGACCTCGACCTGGGTGACCACGCAGGCGGTGTCGCGCTCGATGCCTTCGCGACGCAGGGCGTTCTCCAGCGCCTGGAGCAGGATGTAGCCGATGCCGCCCTGGCTGTGCGCGACGCACACGTCCAGCCGCATCGGCGGGATGGCTTCGCGCGTGAGCATCATGCGCAGCAGGATCTTGCCCACGACCGGGCCGTTGCCATGGGTGATCAGGACGCGGTCATGTGACCGGATCAGCGGAAGGATCGCGTTCGCGGCGCGCGCGGCGATGACCTCCTGCTCCTCGGTGGTGCCGCGAATGTCGTCCGGATGCGTGGCATTGCCGCCGATCGCGACCAGCAGGGCATCGGTGGTTGTCACGCTCAAGCCTTGTGGTAGACGTCGAGAGCGGCGTCTACGGCCGCGCCGCGCGCAAGCTTGTGCTTGTCCCCCGAAAGAACGGCTTCCAGCGCGGCCAGCGTCTGAACCACCGCGTCGCTGCGCGCGTTGTAGCCCATGGTGCCGATGCGCCAGATGCGGCCGTGCAGCGGACCGAAGGAGGTGCCGATTTCGATGTTGAAGTCCTTCAGCAGGGCGTGGCGCACCTTGTCGCCGTCCACCCCCTGCGGGATGTGCACCCCGGTGACGTTGGCCATCTTGTGCGCCTGGTCCCCGAACAGCTTCAATCCCATGGCGAGCAGGCCTTGGGTCAGGGCTCGGGAGGCGAGCGCGTGGCGCCCGAAGGCCGACGCCAGCCCCTCCTGCAGCAGGATGCGCGCGCATTCGCGCGCGGCGTACAGCATGGTGGTGGCCTCGGTGTGGTGGTTGAGCGCCTTGTCGGACCAGTAGTCCAGGATCATGGCGAGATCGAAGTAGTTCGTGCGGATGAGCGGGCCGTCGCCGTCTACGGCGCCCGCGGTTCGCAGGCCGGCCTCCGTGTGCCTTCTTCGCGTGATCCTGCGCTCAGCCCTTTCATTGAGCGTCAAGGGTGCGCTGCCGGAAGGCCCGCCCAGGCACTTCTGCAGCCCCGCGCTCACCACGTCGAGCTGCCAGGCGTCGGTGGGCAGGTCCATGCCGCCCAGTGTCGCGGTCGCATCGACATAAAGCAGCGCGTCGTGCGCGCGGCACAGCGCGCCCAGCGCCTGCAGCGGCTGCGCCATCGTGGTGGAGGTGTCGCCGTGCGAAAGGGCGACGATCCGAGGCTTGTGCTTCTTGATCTCCTTCTCCAAAAGATCGTCGGGAAAGACGCTGCCCCATTGCGCTTCGATCAGCACCACCTCGGCGCCGTAGCGGCGCGCTATCTCCGCTATCAGGTGGCCGAAGCGGCCGAACACGGGGACCAGCACCCGGTCGCCGGGCTCGATGAGCGAGGCGAGCGCCGCCTCGATGGCCGCGCGCGCCGTGCCGTCGATGAGCAGGGTCCAGCGGTTGGCGCTCTGGAATACGCCCCGGTAGAGCTCGGACACCTCTTTCATGTACTGGCGGAACTGCGGATCGAACTGTCCCAGCAGCTGCGTGCTCATGGCGCGCAGCACGCGCGGGTCGGCGTTGATCGGGCCGGGGCCCATCAGCAGGCGCGGCGCGGGATTCAGGTCGCCGTAGGTTGCTTCAGGCATAGGGATGGTGCTTCAGCCAGTGGCGGGCGATGTCGATGCGGCGCGTGATCCAGACTTTCTTGCCCCGCACATGCCGCAGGAACTGCTCCAGGGACTTCAGGCGCCCCGGCCTGCCGATCAGCCGGCAGTGCAGCCCCACCGACATCATGCGCCCTCCTTCGGGATACAGGACGTCGAACGCATCGCGCAGGTAGGCGAAAAACTGCTCGCCCGAATTGAAGCCCTGTGCGGTCGCAAAGCGCATGTCGTTCGCATCCAGCGTATAGGGTACGACGAGTTGCGGCCTTGCCTGGCGCATGTCGTACCAGGGCAGGTCGTCGTTGTAGTCGTCGGCGTCGTAGACGAAGCCGCCCTCCTCGACCACCAGGCGGCGCGTGTTCGGGCTGGTGCGCCCGGTATACCAGCCGAGCGGGCGCTCGCCGGTGAGGCGCGCGTGGATCTCGATGGCGCGCTGCATATGCTCGCGCTCCAGATCGAGCGGGACGTGCTGGTAGTTGATCCAGCGCCAGCCGTGGCTCGCGATCTCGTGGCCGGCCTTGAGGAAGGCCTCGACCGCGGCCGGGTTGCGCTCCAGGGCCATGGCGACGCCGAACACGGTGAGCGGCATTTCGTAGCGCGCGAACAGCTCGAGGATGCGCCACACGCCGACACGCGAGCCGTACTCGTAGATCGATTCCATCGACATGTGGCGCACGCCCTCGAGCGCCGGGGCGCCGATGATCTCCGAGAGGAATGCCTCGCTCGCCTTGTCGCCGTGCAGCACGGCGTTCTCGCCGCCTTCCTCGTAGTTCAATACGAAGTTGAGCGCCACGCGCGCGCCGCCGGGCCATTTCGCCTTGGGCGGACGCGGGCCGTAGCCCGCCATGTCACGCGGATACGGGTCTGAAGTCATGGATGAACCGGTGCAGCACGCGCGCCGCGGTGCCCGCGTCCTGCGCGCTGATGGCTTCGGCGGGGTGGTGGCTGATGCCGCGCTCGCAGCGCACGAACAGCATGGCGATGTCGGCGAGCGCCTTCAGCGCCATGCCGTCGTGGCCGGCGCCGCTGGGCAGGCGCAGCGCGCGCACGCCCTCGGCCTCGACGGCGCGCTCGAGCTGCGCCATGAGCCACGGCGCGCAGGCGCTCGAGCCCAGCTCCTGCAGCGTCTCGATCTCGAAAGCCACGCGCCTGGCCTGCGCGATGCGCGCGATCTCGGCGCGCACGGCCGCCACCGCCTGCTCGCGCGAGGCGTTTGCGGGCGCGCGCACATCGACGGTGAAGCGCGCCTCGCCCGGGATCACGTTGATGGCCCCGGGCAGCGCCTCCAGGCGGCCGACGGTCGCCACCAGCTCGGGCCGGGCGCGCGCAATGCGCTCCACGGCGAGCACGCATTCGGCCGCCGCCGCGAGCGCGTCGCGCCGCAGCGTCATGGGCACGGTGCCGGCGTGGCCCGCCTCGCCGTGCAGCGTACAGCGCAGGCGGGAAAAGCCGTTGATCGCAGTGACCACCCCCACAGGAAGGCCCTCGGCTTCCAGCACCGGACCCTGCTCGATGTGCAGCTCGACATAGGCGAGCACCTCGCCCCGCTTTCTTCCCAGGAGAGGCACCTGGTCGGGCGCGAGACCCGACTGGCGCAGCGCTTGCGCGATCGAGATACCGTTCGCGTCGCGCGTATCCAGGATTTGCGGATCCAGCGTGCCCGCGATCGCGCGGCTGCCGAGCAGCGTGGTGCCGAAGCGCACGCCCTCCTCGTCGCCGAAGCCCACCACCTCGATGGCGAAGGGCAGGCGCTGCCTGCCGGCGTTCAGCAGGTGCACGCATTCGATCGCCGTGACCACGCCGAGCATGCCGTCGTATTTTCCGGCATCGCGCACCGTATCGAGGTGCGAGCCCAGCATGAGCGCAGGCGGCGCCGCGCGCTCGCCCTCGTAGCGCCCGACCACGTTGCCGATCGCATCCAGGCCTGCCTGCATGCCGGCCTCGCGCATCCAGCCGAGCACCAGGTCGGCGGCGGCGCGCCACTCGGGCGACAGGAATACGCGGGTCAGACCACCGGGAAGCTCGGAATGCCGCGCGAGCGCATCGCAGCGCTGCATGATGCGCGTCGGGTCGAGCATGCGCGCGAGTGTACACTAGCGCGCGTGGAGCTCGCGGAGCTGAACGCGCTCGGGGAACGCGAGTTTGTGGCGCGGCTCGGCGGCATTTTCGAGCACTCGCCGTGGGTCGCGCAGCAGGCCTTCGCCGCGCGCCCGTTTTCCTCGGTGGATGCGCTGCACGCGGCCATGATGGCGGCGGTGCGCGCCGCAAGCCGCCCGCAGCAGCTCGCGCTGGCGCGCGCGCATCCCGAGCTTGCCGGGGTCGAGGCGCAGGCGGGCCGGCTGACGCAGGATTCGTCGAGCGAGCAGGCGCGCCTGGGCTTCACTTCACTGTCGAGGGACGAAGTGCTGAAGATGGCCGAGCTGAACCGCCGCTATCGCGAGCGACACGGGTTCCCCTGCATCGTCGCCCTGCGGCTGCATGCGACGCGCGACAGCGTCATGGAAGAAATGGCGCGCCGCATCGACCATCCGACCGATACCGAGCTCGCCGCGGCGCTCGAGCAGATCGGCCACATCACCCGGGGAAGGCTGCAACGATGGGCAAGCTGACGACGCACGTCCTCGACACCGCGCAGGGACGTCCCGGCGCGGGCATCCGCATCGAGCTTTTCCGGCTGGACGGCGACGGCGGCACGCTGGTCGCCACGGCCACAACCAACCCGGACGGGCGCACCGACGCGCCGCTGCTGGAGGGCGACAGGCTGCGCGCCGGAACCTACCAGCTGGTGTTTCACGTCGGCGCCTATTTCGGCGCGGGGGGCTTTCTGGACGCGGTCCCCGTGCGCTTCTCCATAGCGCAGCCCGGGCAGCACTACCACGTGCCCCTGCTGTGCTCGCCCTGGAGCTACACCACCTACCGAGGGAGCTGAACAATATGAAGATCCGTGCACTTCTTTGCGTCGCGCTGATGGCGGCGGGCACCGCAATGGCGCAGAGCTGGCCGGCCAAGCCGGTGCGCATCGTGGTGACGTTCCCGCCGGGCGGCTCCTCCGACATCGTGGCGCGCCTCATCGCGGTGCCGCTGCAGGCCGAGCTCGGGCAACCCATCATCATCGATAACAAGCCGGGCGCAGGCAGCACCATCGGCGCCTACGAAGTGGCGCGCGCCGAACCCGACGGCTACACCTTCCTGCTGTCGAACAGCGCGCCCATCAGCATCTCGCCGGCGATGCAGGACGCCCCGCGCTACGATCCGGTGAAAAGCTTCACCCACGTGGTGTACCTCGGCTCGGTGGCCAACGTGTTCGTGGTGCATCCTTCGGTCCCGGCGAACAACTTCGGCGAGCTGATCAGCTGGATCAAGGCCCAGCCCAACCCCGTGAACTACGGCTCGGGGGGCATCGGCTCCATCGGCCACCTGGTGGGCGAGACCATGAAGCGCGACCACAGCCTGAAAATGGAGCACGTCGGCTACAAGGGGTCTTCGCCCATGCACAACGACCTTCTCGCCGGCACCATCCCGCTCGCCATCGACACCCTGCCGCAGAACGTGCCGTTCATGAGAGACGGCAAGCTGCGCGCGCTCGCGGTCACCTCGCCCGCGCGTGCGCCGATGGCCCCGGAGGTGCCGACCGTGCTGGAGCTCGGGCAGAAGAAGCTGGTCGCCGAGAATTTCCTCGGCATTTCCGGCCCGGCCGGCCTGCCGCGCGGCATCGTGGCGCGGCTGCACGCCGCCTCCAAGCGCGCGCTCGCCGACCCCAAGGTCAGGCAGCGCCTCGCCGACCTGGGCGTGCAGACCCGGGACATGTCGCCGGAGCAGTTCAGTGCCTTCGTCGCCGCCCAGGTGAAGGAGTGGCACCAGCCCGTGAAAGACTCCGGCGCCAAGCTGAACTGAACCCAAAAAACTAATCAGGGACAGACCACGTTTTTCGATGCCCGGCATCTCGATCCACGTCGTCGACGTCTCGCGCGGCATCGTGGCCGCCGGCATGCGGATCGATCTCTTTCGCGGCGGCGCTGTCGTGGCGAGCGGCGCAACATCGCTCAAGGGCCTGCTCGAGCGCCCGGAGCTGGAGGCGCGCATGGCGCCGGGGACCTACGAGGCGGTGTTTTACGTCGCCGAGTACTACCGCAGAGAAGGCGTTGCGCTGCCCGAGGTGCCTTTCCTCGACATCGTTCACTACCGCTTCGGCATCTCCGATCCGCAGCAGCACTATCACCTGCCGTTCAAGTGCACGCCGTGGGGCTATTCCTGCTTTCGCGGGGGTGCCTGAGCCTTGGCGGCGTATTTCCTCGAGTGGCTGAACCTGGCGCTGCGCTGGGGGCATGTCGTGGTCGCGATCGCCTGGATCGGCGCCTCGCTGTATTTCATCTGGCTCGACAACCACCTCGAGCCCTCCCAGGACCCGAAGCTCGCCGGCGAGCTCTGGGCAGTGCACGGCGGCGGTTTCTACCGAGCTGAAAAGTTCAAGGTGGCGCCGGCCGTGATGCCGGCGACGCTGCACTGGTTCAAGTGGGAAGCGTACTGGACCTGGATCACCGGCTTTGCGCTGCTCTCGCTCATGTACTACGCGAACGCCGAGATCTACCTGATCGACCCGCAGGTGATGCCGCTCTCCAAGCCCGCCGCGATCGGCATCGGCCTCGCTTTTGTTATCGGCGGCTATGCGCTCTACGAAGGCCTGTGCCGTTCTCCCGCAGGGAAAAACGACACGCTGCTAAGCGTGGTGCTGCTCGTCCTGCTCGTCCTGGCCGCCTGGGGTCTCACCCGCCTCTTCAGCGGCCGCGGCGCCTTCATTCACTACGGCGCCCTCCTCGGCACCCTCATGGTCGCCAACGTCGCCCACGTCATCATCCCCGGCCAGCGCCGCATGGTCGAGGCGATGAAGGCCGGGCGCGCGCCCGACCCGCGCGACGGACTCATGGGCAAGCAGCGCAGCGTGCACAACACCTACTTCACGCTGCCGGTCGTGTTCACCATGATCGCCAACCACTACGCCACCATCTTCGGCCATCGCTGGAGCTGGCTGGTTCTCGTCCTCCTTACCCTTGCCGGCGCCCTGGTGCGCGTCTGGTTCGTGATGCGCCACAAGGGCCGCGCCCCGGCCTGGGTGTGGATTCTCGGCGTGGCCTTTTTCGTGGCCGCCGCCGCGCTGATCGCCCCCGCAAAACCCAAAACCGGCGCCGCGGTCGCGTTTTCCGACGTGAAGCAGGTCATCGACACGCGCTGCCTCGGCTGCCACGCCGACAAGCCGAGCTTCCAGGGCCTGCCCGAAGCGCCCAAAGGCGTGAAGCTCGACACGCCCGAGCGCATCCGCGCGCTGGCGCTGCAGATCCACCAGCAGACCGTGCTGTCGAAAGCCATGCCGCCCGGCAACCTCACCGGCATGACCGAGGACGAGCGCGCGCTGCTCGACCGATGGTATCGATCCGGAGCCGATTGAAATGACCCCGAACGAGGTCGCCATCGCCATCGTGACCGCGCTGCTAGCGGCGGTGGCCGAGCGCTTCGCCAGCCTGCCGCTCGAAGCCGAGCCCTCCGACTTCACGGCCGAGCAGCAGCGCCACGCGCCATGAGCCCGGCCGAGATCCTCGCGCTTTCCTGCGTGGAGCTCGCCGCGGCGATCCGCGCGCGGCGCACCACTGCGCTGACCGCCATGGAAGCCGTGCTCGAGCGCGCGCGCGAGGTTCAGCCCAAGCTCAACTGCTTCCTGCACATCGACGACGAGGCCGCGCTCGACGCCGCGCGCCTCGCTGACCGCTCGCCTGCGCGCGGCCCGCTGCATGGCGTGCCGATGGCGCACAAGGACATGTACTACCGCCGCGGCGAGGTTTCCTCCTGCGGCTCGAAGATCCTGCGCGAGCGCGCGGCGCCTTCCACCGCCACGGTGCTCGAGCGCCTCGATGCCGCCGGCGCCCTCCAGTTCGGCGTGCTCAACATGACCGAGTTCGCCCTCGGCCCCACCGGCCACAACTGGCACTACGGCCACTGCCGCAACCCCTGGAATCCCGAGCGCATCCCCGGCGGCTCCTCCTCGGGCGCCGGCGCCTCGGTCGCCGCGCGCGCGAACTTCGCGGGTCTAGGCTCCGACACCGGCGGCTCCATCCGCCTGCCCGCCGCCTTCTGCGGCACCGCCGCCATCAAGCCCACGTACGAGCGCGTGCCCCGCACCGGCGCCATGCCGCTTTCCTTCTCGCTCGACACCGTCGGCCCCCTGACCCGCACGGTCCAGGACGCCGCGCTCATCTTCCAGGTCATCGCCGGCCTCCCGGACTCGATGGCCGAGCTGGAGCGCCCGATCACCGGCCTGCGCATCGGCCGGCCGCGGCAATATTTCTACGACGATTGCGATCCCGAGATCGCCGACGCGATGGACGCCTCGCTCGACACCTTCCGCAAGCTCGGCGCGAGCGTCATCGACGTCGACATGCCCGATCTAGCGATCTACAACGCCGCCGGCGGCCTCATCAGCGCCTCGGAAGCCGCCGCCTTTCACGCTGAATGGCTCCGCACCCGCCCCGCCGACTATTCCGACCAGGTCCGCGGCCGCCTACTCACCGGCCTCGCCATTCCCGCCACCGCCTACATCAACGCCTTGCGCGCCCGCGGCGCCGCGCTCGCCGAGTTCTGCGACCGGGTCTTCTCCAAAGTCGACGTCCTGCACGGCCCCGTCCTCTCCATCCCCACCCCCACCGTCGCCGAGAC
>DATACE010000293.1:0-18246 GCA_036259215.1 Burkholderiales bacterium
CGCTTGGCCACGAGCCGCGCGAGTACTTGCTGGTCGCGGCGATGGCCGGCCACCTCGCTGTGGGCGAGCGCGCCGCGGCGCGCAAGCTATGGGAAGCGTACGGCCCGCAGTTGCGTGCGCGCGGGCGCCCGGTGCTGCGGCTGCTGCGCTGCCATGCCGACCCCGTCGGCTGCGAAGCGGCCTTCAAGGCTTTCGCGGCGCACTGAAGCGCACCGTGCTTAGCACCCTGCGCACGAATTGCTGGCGCTCGTGGCCGGCGAAGTGGCCGTCCAGTAGCAGGTGCGCCAGCCCGTGCACCAGCCCCCAGGCCGCGGCCGCGGCGTACTCGGCGTCCTCCTCGCCCAGGTCGCCAAAAGATCTCTTCAGGGCTTCGTAGGCGCGGTGGTCCTTGCCGGCGATGCGGCCGCCGAACATGAGCCGGAAACGCTGCGGATGCGCCAGCGCGAAGTCCACGTAGGCCTCGCCCATCTCCCGGCGCGGCCGTTTCTCCAGCGCGTCGCCGAAGCGCCGGTAGCCCTCCTCGGCCAGCGCCGCGAGCAGGCTGTCGCGGTCCGGGAAGTGCCGATAGGGAGCGTTGTGCGACACCCCGGCCCGGCGCGCCACCTCGCGCAGGCTTAGGGCCGCAAGACCTTCTTTCTCAAGCAGTTCTCCCGCTTCCCGGAGGAGCTTGGCGCGCAGATCGCCATGGTGGTAGCCGACCGATGTTGACATTGTCTACATACCGGAGGTTTAATGTTGTCGGCGTCAACATACCACAGGAGTGGCTCATGCTGTTCTTTGCATTGCTCGTCGTGCTTACCTCGCTGGCCATCCCGCTCGTCCGCGGCTGGCCGGCGCGCATGCGCCTCGCCATGGCGCTCGCCCTGTTCTTTGCCGGCAGCGACCACTGGATCAACCCGCAGCGCTACCTCGCCATGATGCCGCCGTGGATTCCGCTGCACCTCGAGCTGGTGCTGTTTACCGGGGCCGCGGAAATCGCCGGCGGCCTGGGTCTGCTCGTCCCCAGGTTTCGCCAGGCGGCCGGACTGCTGCTTGCGATCTATTTCGTGGCGGTATTTCCGGCGAACGTCCATAACGCGCTGAACGGGCTCGCCGTCGAAGGGCTGCCGCAGGCGGCCTGGTATTACTGGCTGCGCCTGCCCTTCCAGCCGCTCGCCGTCTGGTGGGCGCTGTTCAGCGCCGAGCTGATCCGCTGGCCCTTCGTCGGGCGAAGCCGCACGCAGGTGCACTCATGATCGCCCTTCCCCTGCATCTGTCTGCGGCGGTTTCCGCGCTGGTCCTGGGAGCGGTGATCATGCTCAAGACAAAGGGGGCGAGCGCGCATCGCATGCTGGGCCGCTGGTGGGTGGCGTCGATGAGCGTGGCGGCGCTGTCCTCGTTCTGGCTCACCGGGATCAGCGCCGGGTGGTCAGTGATCCACCTGCTGTCGATCTGGACGCTGGTGGCCATGGCGCTCGCGATTCGCTTCGTGCGCCAGGGGAAGGTGAAGCTCCACCGGCGCTTCATGGTCGGCACTTTTCTCGGCTTGGCAGGCGCCGCTGTCGGCGCGCTCATGCCGGGGCGCAGGCTGTTCGCGTTCTTCTGGGGCTAGACCGCCTCTTCCTCGGCGAATACCTGCTCGCGCTTGCGCCGCAGCGCGGGCAGGGAAAGCAGCAACAGCATGAGCAGCGAGGCGATGATGAAGCCCGCCGAGATCGGCCGCGTAAGGAACACGCTCGGATCGCCCCGCGACAGCAGCATGGCGCGGCGCAGGTTCTCCTCCATGAGCGGGCCCAGCACCACGCCCAGGGCGAGCGGCGCCGGCTCCATGCCGAGCTTCATGCAGAACAGGCCGAACAGGCCGAACACCGCCATGATGAGGACGTCGAAGGGATTGTTCGCCACGCTGTACACGCCGATCGCCATGAACACCAGGATCGAGGGAAACAGCAGCCGGTAAGGCACCTGCAGCAGCTTGATCCACATGCCGATGAGCGGCAGGTTGAGGATCACGAGCAGCAGGTTGCCGATCCACATCGAGACCACCATGCCCCAGAACAGCTCCGGCCGCTCGGTCATGACCTGGGGACCCGGCGCGATGCCCTGGATCATCATGGCGCCGATCATCAGCGCCATCACCACGTTGGACGGAATGCCGAGCGTCAGCATGGGGATGAAGGAGGCCTGCGCGCCGGCGTTGTTCGCCGATTCCGGGCCTGCGACGCCCTCGATCGCCCCCTTGCCGAACTCCTCGGGGTGGCTCGACAGCCTTTTCTCCACCATGTAGGAAGTGAAGGCGCTTAGGATGCTGCCGCCGCCCGGCAGGATGCCGAGCAGCGAGCCGATGCCCGCCCCGCGCAGGATGGGCTTCACCGAGCGGCGCATTTCTTCGCGGCTGGGCATCAGGCTTTTCACCGCCTTGGTGAACACCTCGCGCTTGCCGGTGAGCTCGAGGTTGGCGATCACCTCGGCGATGCCGAACATTCCCATGAACAGCGCAATGATGGACACGCCGTCCGACAGCTCGGGGACGCCGAACGTAAAGCGCAGGGTGCCGGTGTTGACGTCGGTGCCGACGATGCCGATCAGCAGGCCCACCAGGATCATGATGATCGCCTTCAGCACCGAGCCGTGCGCGAGCACCGTGGCCGAGATCAGGCCGAGCACCATGAGCGAGAAGTACTCCGCCGGCCCGAATTTCAGGGCCACCTCCGCGAGCGGCGGCGCCGCCACGGCGATCACCAGCGTCGTGAAGCAGCCCGCAACGAACGAGCCGACGGCGGCGACCGCCAGCGCGGGCCCGGCGCGCCCGCGCCGCGCCATCTGGTAGCCGTCCAGCGCCGTGACCACCGACGAAATCTCGCCCGGAATGTTGACCAGGATGGCGGTGGTCGAGCCGCCGTACTGCGAGCCGTAATAGATGCCGGCGAGCATGATGAGCGCCGAGGTCGGATCCAGCGAGAACGTGATAGGCAGCAGCATGGCAATGGTCGCCGAGGAGCCGATGCCGGGCAGCACGCCGATCAGCGTGCCGAGCAGCACGCCGATCAGGCAGTACAGCAGGTTCTCGGGGGAGACGGCGACCTGCAGGCCGAGCGCGAGGTTGGCGAGGGCGTCCATCGCCGGCCGTCAGCTCAAGGGCCAGAGCGGAAAGGGCAGCCCCAGGCCGTAGACGAACACCGCGACCGCGAAGAATGCGAGGCCGGCGGCGAGCAGCAGCGCTTCGCGCCAGCGGAACTCGTGTCCGCCCAGCGCGCTCACGACCACCAGCACCACCGTGGCAAGCACCAGGCCCAGCGGCTTGAGCAGGTAGCCGAACGCAATCGACGCGCCGAGCACGAACAGGGCCGGGCGCAGCCGCAGGCTCGGCAGCCGCGGACCGTCCAGCTGCAGCGCCCGCAGCGCCACCGCCGCGCCGAGGATGGCGACCAGCGCGCCGATCCAGGTGGGGAAATATCCCGGGCCCATGCGCACCGCCGTGCCGAGCTTGTACTCGGACGCCGCGTACAGCGCCGCGAACAGGCCGAAGCCGCCGAACAGCAGCCCGGTCCAGAAATCCGTGGGATTCTTGATGCGCATCGGCTCCGCCGGCAAAAGAGCCGACTGTGGCGAACCGATGCTTAAGGAACTCTTAAGGCCGCTTGGCGAACGGATTACGGCCGGTACGGAACTCGATGCGCAGCGGCGTGCCGGCGAGGTGGAACTTGTCGCGGAAAAAACCTTCGAGGTAGCGCTGGTACGAGTCGGGCACGCGGTCGAGCGCGTTGCCGTGGATGATGACGCGCGGCGGGTTGACCCCGCCCTGGTGCGCATAGCGCAGCTTCGGGCGGATGGGGCCGCGCTTGGGCGGCGCCTGCTTTTCCACCGCATCGATCAGCGCGCGCGTCAGCCGCGGGGTGGACAGCCGCGCCATCGCGGCGGCGTATGCCGCATCCACCGAGCGCATCAGCGGCGCAAGCCCCTTGCCTTGCTTCGCCGAAAGCGTGTGCACCTCGGCGAAGCCGAGGAAGCCGAGCTTCCATTGCAGCTCGGCCTTCATGCGGGTGCGCTGCTCGTTGCCGGCCGCGTCCCACTTGTTCACCGCGATCACCACCGCGCGCCCGCGCTCGAGGATGTAGCCGGCGACGTGCGCATCCTGCTCGGTCACGCCGTCGGCCGCATCGAGCACCAGGACGGCGACGTTCGAGGCCTCGATCGCCTGCAGCGCCTTGACGATGGAATAGAACTCCACCGGCGTGCCGGTCTTGCCGCGCCGGCGCACGCCGGCGGTGTCGACGAGCGTATAGCGCCGGCCGCCGCGCTCGAAGGGCACCTCGATCGGGTCGCGCGTGGTGCCGGGCTGGTCGAAAGCGATGACCCGCTCCTCGCCCACCAGCGCGTTGATCAGGGTCGACTTGCCGACGTTGGGCCTGCCGACGATCGCCACCCTCGGGTGGCCCTTGTCGCGGCTTTCCTCGTCCGGCGCCTCGGCGGGAGGGAGCCGCGAGAACACCAGGTCCATCAACTCGCGCACGCCTTCGCCGTGCGCGCCGGAAATCGCCGCCGGCGAGCCCAGGCCGAGCTCGTGGAATTCCGCCGCCGCCATGTCGGATTGCATGCCCTCGGCCTTGTTGACCGCCACGAACACCGGGGCGCGCAGCTTGCGCAGCCGCGCCGCAATCTTGCGGTCGCCCGGCGCAAGGCCGGCGCGCGCGTCGACGATGAACAGCACCGCGTCGGCCTCGGCCATGGCCTGCTCCGCCTGGCGCGCCATCTCGGCGAAGATGCCGTCCGGCGTGCCCGGGTCCAGGCCGCCGGTGTCGATGGCAATGAACGAGCGCTCGCCGTGCCGTGCCTCGCCGTAGTGCCGGTCGCGCGTTACCCCCGGCACGTCGTGCACGATGGCCTCGCGGCTGCGCGTGAGCCGATTGAAAAGGGTCGATTTGCCGACGTTCGGACGCCCGACCAGCGCGACGACCGGCTTCACAAGCGCAGCGCGTACAGCTCGCCGTCCTGCGTCTGCACCAGCACGCCGGCAGCGAGGGGGATGGGCGGCACGCGCACCGCGCCGCCGCCCGTGCGGTAGCGCGCCAGGAAAGCGCCCGACTCGCGCGAGAGAAAATGCACGTAGCCCTCGAGGTCGCCGACCGCCACCGCGGCCGCGCCGCCCACCGGCACCGAAAGCTGCCGATGCGACAGGCGGTCCTGCTTCCATACCGAGCGGCCGTTGCTGCGATCGAGCGCGTGCACCCCGCCGCGGTCGTCGCTGACGAAGGCGTAGCGCGCATCGAGGCTCACGCCGGTCACCGAGGACAGCTCGCGCGCCCAGATCTGTCGTCCGTTCGCCGCTTCGTAGCAGGCGACCCTGCCCTGATAGGCCGCCGCGCACACCTCGCGACCCTGTACGGCAGGCTCGCCCACCACGTCCGAGACGCGCTCGAGCTCGGTGGCACCGCGCGGCACGGACACCGTCGCCTCCCAGCGCACGTTGCCGTCGGCCAGCGTAAGCGCCACCAGCTTGCCGCCGGAGAAGCCGGCGAAAGCCGTGTCGCCCAGGAGGCTCACGCCCGCCGGGCTGCGCACGATAAGCGAAGCCGGCGCGCGCTGGTACACCCAGCGGCGCTTGCCGTCGCGCTCGTCGAACGCGAAAACGCGGTTGTCCAGGCTGCGCACCACGACCAGCCCCTGGCCTACGGCCGGCGCGGCGAGCACTTCGCTCGATACGCGCGCGCGCCAGCGCGGCTTGCCGCTGGCCGCCTCCAGCGCGATCACCTCGCCCTCCTCGGTGGCCACGGCGACGGTGCGCGCGTCGGCGCCGACGCCGCCGGAGAGCCTGCGCTGCGTCGGCTCGCTCCAGCGTTCGGCGCCGCTCGCCGCATCCAGGCGGCGCACCATGCCGTCGCGCGCGGCCGCGTACACGGCATCGCCCACCAGCGCAGGGGCGAAGGCGAAACGCCCGGCATCGCCCACGCGGGCCGACCACAGCACGCGCACTTCGCGCGCCTCGGGAAGCTGCGGCAGCGGCGCAGGGCGCGGCCCGCTGGGCGCGCTGAACCAGCTGCAGCCGGCCAGCAGCGACGCGCCCGCGAGAAGCGCAAGCCGCATGGCTAGCCGCCCAGCGCCTCCAGGCGCATGCGCACGCTCTCCTGGAATTGCCCGCTCTTCTTGTCGGCCTTTTCCAGTGCCAGCTTGTAGGCGGCGCGCGCCTCGGCGGCCTGGTTCTTCGCCACCAGGATGTCGCCGCGCAGCGCGGCGTAGTTGGCCTCGTATGCCGGGGCCGGCTGATGCTCCAGCACCTTCAGCGCCTCGTCGTAGGCCTTCTCGTCCAGCAGCACGGCGGCCAGCCGCAGGCGCGCGAGGTCCTTGAAGTCATCCGACGAGCCCCGCTCCAGCACCCATTGCAGCTGCGCCTTGGCGCTCTTCAGGTCGTTGCGGTCGAAGTAATAGCGCGCGGCGAGCAGCGCGCCCATCGACGCGTACGCCGTGGCCGAGTAGCTTTCCGCGAGGGCGCCGGAAGCGTCGCGCAAGGCCTTGGCATCGTTCGCCTGGGTGGCCTTGACCACCGACTCGTAGAGCACGCTCGCCTGCATGGCCTGGCTCTGGCTGTAGGTGCGGAACGCGACCCAGCCGGCGAAGCCGACGGCCACGGCAACGATGATCGACAGGATGCGCGCGCCGTGCTGCTTCCACCACGCCTTCAGCTCGGCCAGCTGCTCCTGCTCTTCCAGATCCAATGGCATTTATTTCCCCTGAAGGGACAAGGCGAGCGCGTCGCGCCTGACCCTGGTTTGCGGTTGATCGGTCCTGAGCGGCTTGACGGACACCTCGCCCGCCTGCAGCTCGTCCTCGCCGACGATGAGCGCGTAGCGCGCGCCGCTGCCGTCGGCTTTCTTAATCTGCGACTTGAAGCTGCCGCCGCCGGCGTGGAGCACGACGCGCAGGTTCTGCGCCCGCAGCTCCTCCGCCAGGACGAAAGCGTACTCGAGCGTCCCCTGCCCCTGATGCACCACGTACGCGTGCGCCGTTTCGAGCGCCGGCTTGCGCCCCTGGTCGCGCAGCAGCGCTATCAGCCGCTCGTTGCCCATGGCGAACCCGGTAGCCGGCGTGGGCTTGCCGCCCAGCAGCGCGAACAGGCCGTCGTAGCGTCCGCCGCCGCATACCGTGCCCTGCGCGCCCAGGTGCGGCGAGATCCATTCGAACACCGTGAGGTTGTAGTAGTCCAGGCCGCGCACCAGTTTTGCATTGACCGTGTAGGGGATGCCGGCGGCGGAGAGCAGCGATTTCAACCCGTCGAAGTGCGCAAGCGACCCCTCGCCCAGGTATTGCGTAAGCGCGGGCGCGCTTGCCACGACTTCCTGCACCACCGGGTTCTTCGAGTCGAGGGTACGCAGCGGATTGGTGTGCAGCCGCCGTTTCGCGTCGGCGTCCAGCCGGTCGTGGTGCTTTTCCAGGTGCTTCACCAGGTCGGCGCGGAAACGCGCGCGCTCCTCGGGCGAGCCGATGCTGTTCAGCTCCAGCCGGATGTCCTGCAGCTTGAGCTCGCGCCACAGCGCGGCGCACATGGCGATGTGCTCGGCGTCCACGTCCGGCCCCGCAAAACCGAGCGCCTCCACCCCGTACTGGTGGAACTGGCGGTAGCGGCCTTTCTGCGGGCGCTCATGGCGGTACATCGGGCCGGCATACCACAGGCGCTTGGGGCCGTCGTATACCAGGCTGTGCTCGATTGCCGCGCGCACGCACGAGGCGGTGCCTTCCGGGCGCAGCGTCAGGTCCTCGTCGTTGAGCTCGTCTCGCCAGGAGTACATCTCCTTCTCGACGATGTCGGTGGCCTCGCCGATCGCGCGGCGAAACAGCTGCGAGTGCTCGACCAGCGGCATGCGGATGTTGCGGTAACCATAGCGCGCGAGCCAGCGCTCGACCGTCGCCTCGAACTCGAGCCACAGGTCCGCCTCGTCCGGCAGGATGTCGTTCATGCCGCGCACCGCCTGCAAAGCGCTCATGGCGCGGCCTTGATCGGGATGCGGCGGCGATACTTGTGCTTCACGTAGTCCTCGACGATCGCCTGGAATTGCTCGGCGATGCGCTCGCCCTTCAGGGTGACGGTTTTCTCCCCGTCGACGTAGACCGGCGCCACCGGCACCTCGCCGGTGCCCGGCAGACTGATGCCGATGTCGGCATGCTTGGACTCGCCCGGGCCGTTCACCACGCAGCCCATGACGGCGACGCGCAGGTTTTCGGCGCCGGGATGGGCTTCGCGCCAGACGGGCATCTGCGCCCTCAGGAAGGACTCGATCTTCTGGGCGAGCTCCTGGAACACGGTGCTGGTGGTGCGGCCGCAGCCCGGGCAGGCGCTGACCATCGGCGTGAAGGCGCGCAACCCCATGGTTTGCAGGATTTCCTGCGCCACCTGCACCTCGCGGGTGCGATCGCCGCCCGGCTCGGGCGTGAGCGAGATGCGGATGGTGTCGCCGATGCCCTCCTGCAGCAGCACGGCGAGCGCCGCCGTGGAGGCGACGATGCCCTTGGAGCCCATGCCCGCCTCGGTAAGGCCCAGGTGCAGCGCGTAATCGCAGCGCGCGCCGAGGCTGCGGTACACCGCGATCAGGTCCTGCACCTGGCTCATCTTGCACGAGAGCACGATGCGCTCCGCGGGCAGGCCCCACGCCTCGGCCTGCCGCGCCGAGTCCAGCGCCGAGCGGACCACGGCCTCCCGCGTCACGTCCTCCGCATCGAGCGGATCCGGCAGACGCGCGTTCTCGTCCATCATGCGGGCGAGCAGCGCCTGGTCCAGGCTGCCCCAGTTGACGCCGATGCGCACCGGCTTGCCATGGCGCAGCGCGCATTCGATCATCGTGGCGAACTGCTCGTCGCGCCTGGCGCCCTTGCCGACGTTCCCAGGGTTGATGCGGTACTTGGCGAGCGCTTCGGCGCACTCCGGAAACTGCGTAAGGAGCTTGTGGCCGTTGTAGTGGAAGTCGCCCACCAGCGGGACCGTGCAGCCGCGCGCCGCGAGCAAGTCGCGGATGCGCGCCACCTGCGCCGCCGCTTCGGGCGAATTCACGGTAATGCGCACCAGCTCCGAGCCGGCGCGCGCCAGCGCCTCGGCCTGGCGCGCGGTGGCTTGCGCGTCGGCGGTGTCGGTGTTGGTCATCGACTGCACCACGATGGGCGCGCCGCCGCCCATCACGACGTCTCCTACCACCACCTGCCGCGAGCTTCTGCGCGTCATGGGATGGTGATGCGCGCGACGTCGACCCGGGTATGCGGCTTGAGGTCGACCGGCTTGTCGTCCACCAGCAGCCGCACGCCGCGCGCATTGCCGATGACGATCTCGAAGGGCCCGCGGCCGCGCACCACGCGCTCGCTGCCTGCCGGGTTGAGCGAGGACACCAGCGAGCGGCCGGTGCCGTCGGTCACCTCGAGCCACGACTCCTGCTCGCACACCAGCACGATGCGATGAAACTCGCCGGTCGCCTCGCGCGGCTCCGCGGGCGGCGCGGGCTCCGCTACCGCCGCCGCCACGGGCTTGGGCTTCTGCGCGACCGGAGGCTTGGGAGCTTCTGCCGGAATCGGAACCGGCGCCGCCGGCAGCGGCGCCTCTGCGACGATCTGCTTTTCGGCGACCGGCGTTTCCTCGACGGGCTTTTCCGCGACCGGCGGCGCAACGCTGGGCGCCGGCGCGACGAATTGCGGCGCGGCGCCCTCCTGGTGCCACTCGTAGGCGACCACGCCTACCAGCGCAAGCACCGCCACCGAGAAGCCCGCGTACACCAGCGTCGAGCGCCGGCCGCCATCCGAGAAGGCCACCGGCTGCCTGAAACGCGCGGCGGGCCTGGAAGCGGGCTCCGGCTCGACCTTCGGCGCCATGCGCTCGATCAGCGGCTCGGGGTCGAGGTTGAGCAGGCGGGCGTAGTTGCGCACCATGCCGCGCGCGATGGTGGGCCCGGGCAGCCGGTCGAAGCGCTCGTTTTCCAGCGACTCGATCTGGCGCGAGGCGAACTTGAGCTGCTGGGCGACGTCCGCCACCGCCAGCCCCTGCGACTCCCGCGCGCGCCGCAGCTCGGCGCCGATGCCGGTCAGCTCAGTCAAACTTGCCCTTTTGCAGCGCCTGGTACTCGGGCGAGCCGGGATAGCGGCGGCGCAGCTGGTTGGCGAAGCTCTGCTCGGCCACGCGCTGCCCGAGGCGCCGCTCGATGCGCAGGGCAAGCCACAGCGATTCGGCGGAGGGCGCGACCAGCTTGTTGTGGCGCGCGACCAGCTTGCGCGCCTCGTCCATCCGCCCCTGGCGGTAGCGGATCTGCCCCAGGTGCAGCAGCGAGGTGGGCTCGTCGGGCTCCAGGCGCAGCGCGCGCTGGAGCAGCTCCTCCGCCTCCTTCACGTTGTCGTTGCGCAGCGCGCATACCCCGGCGGCCGAGTACGAGCGCCACGGGGTGGCGTACAGCGGATTGCGGATCGCCTGCATGAAATACTTGATCGCGTCCGGATCGCGGCGCGTCTGGCACAGGAACCAGCCGTAGTTGTGGTTGATGTCGGCGTCGTTCGGGGCGAGCTTCAGCGCGCGCGCGAAGCTCTGCTCGGCGAGCTGGTTCTGGCGCAGGTCCATGTACACCAGGCCGAACATGCCGTGCGCCGGCGCATAGCTCGCGTCGGCGGCGGTCGCGATGCGCAGCTCCTCGAGCGCCACCGCCATGTTGCCGCGCCCGTAATACGCCGCGGCCAGCTCGGTATGCGCGCGCGCCCGGTTTCGCGCGTCGCCGACCTCCGCGATGATCGGGCCGCTGTCGACGCTGGGCGCCTCGGGCCCGCCCGAGGCGCAGCCGGCGAGCAGCGCGGCAAGCGCGGCGAGCAGCGTTGTTCTTGTCACGGACGCACCTCCTTCAGCGGCACGCGGCGGCTGCGCCGGGTGCGGTCGGCGACGTCGCCGGCCAGCTGCCCGCAGGCCGCGGCGATGTCGTCGCCGCGCGTCTTGCGCGTGGTGACCGTGATGCCGGCGCGCTGCAGGACTTCGGCGAAGCGCCGGATGCGCTCCGCAGGCGAGCGCCGGTAGTCCGACTGCGCGAACGGGTTGAACGGGATCAGGTTGTACTTGCAGCGCACGCGCCGCGCCAGCTCGGCGGCCTCGCGCGCATGCGCTTCGCCGTCGTTCACGCCGTCGAGCATCACGTACTCGAACGTGACGAAGTCGCGCGGCGCCTTTTCGAGGTAGCGGTTGCAGGCGGCGATGAGCTGGTCCAGCGGGTACTTGCAGTTCACCGGCACCAGCGCGTCGCGCAGGCGATCGTTGGGCGCGTGCAGCGATACCGCGAGCGCCACCGGGCACTCGTCGCGCAGCCGGTCCATGCCGGGAACCACCCCCGAGGTCGACACGGTCACGCGCCGGCGCGACAGGCCGTAGGCGTTGTCGTCGAGCATCAGGCGCAGCGCCGGAATGACGTTGTCCAAGTTGAGCATGGGCTCGCCCATGCCCATGAACACGACGTTGGAGATGACGCGGTCGGCCCTTCGTTCTACCCCAAGCAACTTGTTTGCAAACCAGAGCTGGCCCACGATCTCGGCCGTGGTGAGGTTGCGGTTGAAGCCCTGCTTGCCGGTGGCGCAGAACGAGCAGTCGAGCACGCAGCCGGCCTGGCTGGACACGCACAGCGTGGCGCGCCCGGTCTCCGGAATGAACACCGACTCGACCGCGTTGGCGCCGTCCACCTTGACCAGCCACTTGCGCGTGCCGTCTTCCGCCGGCGTATCGCCGACGATCTGCGGCGCCGCGACGCACGCCGAGTGCGCGAGCTTGTCGCGCAGCGCCTTGGACAGGTCGCTCATGGCGGCGAAGTCGCTTTCGCCGAGCTGGTGGATCCAGCGCAGCACCTGGCGCGCGCGGAACGGCTTCTCGCCCAGCGCGGCGAAGAACCGGGCGAGGCCGTCGGCGTCCAGACCGAGCAGGTTTTCCTTCATTACCGGGAGAACACCTCGGATGCCGCAAAGAAATAGCCGATCTCGGTTTTCGCGGTGTCGGGCGCATCCGACCCGTGCACCGCGTTCGCATCGATGGAGTCGGCGAAGTCGGCGCGGATCGTGCCCTTCGCCGCCTTGCGGGGGTCCGTGGCGCCCATCAGCTCGCGGTTCTTCGCGATGGCGTTTTCGCCCTCCAGCACCTGCACCAGCACCGGCCCGGAGGTCATGAACTCGACCAGGTCGTTGAAGAACGGCCGCCCGCGGTGCACCGCGTAGAAGCCCTCGGCTTCCGCGCGCGAGAGGTGCATCATGCGTGCGGCGACCACGCGCAGCCCGGCGGCCTCGAAGCGCGCGAGAATCTGCCCGATGACGTTTTTCTTGACCGCGTCGGGCTTGATGATGGAAAGCGTGCGCTCGAGCGCCATTGCCTCGGTCCTCGGAAAAATTTCGCCATTTTAGCAAAGGGTTAGCATGGTTCCACAGCTCCGCAGCGAATATTCCGGCCGCATTGCCACGGTGACCCTCGAGCGCCCCGAGCGGCGCAACGCCTTTTCCGCCGACCTGATGCGCCAGATGATCGCGTGCGCGGGCGAGCTGCACTCGCGCGACGACATCGACGCGGTGCTGGTGACCGGGGCGGCGGGCTGCTTCTCCGCGGGCGCGGATTTGAAGGACGGCAGCCGCTGGGCCGGCGGTGCGCCGCTGCTCGTGCAGCGCGAGATCGCGGGCCTCGGCCATCGCATGGCGCGCGCCTGGGAGGAGCTGCCGCAGATCACCATCGCGGCAATCGAGGGCTACGCCGTGGGCGGCGGCCTCGCGCTCGCCGTGGCGCTCGACTGGCGCGTCATGGCGCGCGACGCGTTCGTTTCCCTCCCCGAGATCAGCCTCGGCATTCCGCTCACCTGGGGCACCCTGCCCCGGCTGGTCAACCTGGTGGGCCCCGCGAAGGCCAAGCGCCTGTCCATTTTGTGCGAGCGCATCGGCGCCGAGGCCGCCCTGGCGATGGGGCTGGTGGACGAAGTGTGCGACAAGGGCAAGGCGGTCGACGTCGCCCGCGAGCTGGCGGACTGCGCCCTCGACAAGCCGCGCCATTCGGTGCGCATGACCAAGGAAGCGGTCAACGCGTACGCCGGGATCGGCGCCCACGCGGTGAGCTACATGGCGCACGACCAGCTCGAGCTCGCCGCGGCCAGCGCGGAATCGCGCGCCGCGCGCGAAGCCGCGCTCAAACGCCGAAAAAGCTGATCACCTGGCTAGGTGCGCCATTCAGGCACCAGCCCGCGGCCGCGGTAGCGTACATCGACGCCCACCCCAGGCGCCCACACCAGCTCTTCGCCGCAGTAAAGCAGCGGCAGGCGCTCGCGCGCCCAGGAAGGTACGCCGGCCTCCTGAAAAAGATTCTTCAGCGTGCGCCGCGGACGGCGCGGGTGCAGCTGCAGCCGCTCCCCGCCGGAGCGCAGCCGAACCTCGAAGCGGGTTTTTTTCACCCATGAGGAGTCGATCCCCTCCCCCGGGGTGAAGCGCAGCTCGCCGCCCAGCTCGGGAATCGACAGGCGGCGCTCGCCGCGCCAGGCGCGCGGCGCGAAAGGCCGGGTGGCGCGCTCTTCGAGCACCTTGCCCCGGTAGACCCTCAGCGTGAGGCCATCGTGCTCGATGCGGGTGCGCGCGCCGCCGGCAGTGAGCTGCTTCAGCATCTCCACCAGCTTCGCTTCGCTCGGCGCCCGCAGCCCGCGGGATTTCAGATAGTTCCTGAGGAGGGTCTCGGCGTGCGATTCCTTGCGCGCAAACAGCCTGGCCGCCCGGGCGAGCGAGCGCTGCCACTGCGGAAACCGCGTTTCGATGACCGGACCGAGCCGCAGCCGCACAAAATTGCGCGTGAGCGACTCGTCCGCATTGCTTTCGTCCTCGATCCATTCCAGCCCGTGGCGCCTCGCGTATTCGAGAATCTCGCGGCGCGACACGCCGAGCAGCGGGCGCGCCAGCTGCTTGTCGCCGTGGCGCGCAAGCGGCTGCATGCCGCTCGCCCCGCGCGGCCCGGCGCCGCGCAGCAGGTTCATGAGCACCGTTTCGGCCTGGTCGTCGAGGTTGTGGGCGAGCGCGATGACCTCGGCCTTTTCCCGCTTGAACACGGCGTAGCGCGCGGCGCGCGCCGCCGCCTCGAGACCTTCCCCCGCCTTCTGCACCTTCACCTTATGGACGGAAAGCGGGATGCGCCAGCGCCGGCACAGCTTCCGGCAGAACGCCGCCCAGGCGTCGGCGTTGGGGCTCAGGCCATGGTGCACGTGCAACGCGCGGATGCCGGGCCGGTCCTTCAGGCGGTGAAGCAGGACGACCGAGTCCACGCCGCCCGAAACGGCGACGGCGATGCGTTTACCGGTCCGCGGCTTCCTTGAACTTGCCATAGCCCATCAGCCTCTCCAGGCGCTCCTCGACCAGCTCGCGGGGCTTTTTATCGGAGAGCTGCCTGAGCGCCTCGGCCAGCGCCTTGCGCAGCGACTGAGCGGTCGCCTGCGGGTCGCGATGCGCACCGCCCAGAGGCTCGGGCACGATCTTGTCGATGAGGCCGAGCGTCTTCAGGCGGCTTGCCGTGATGCCGAGCGCCTCGGCCGCCTCCGGCGCCATCTCGGCGCTGCGCCACAGGATCGAGGCGCAGCCCTCGGGCGAGATCACCGAGTAGGTGGCGTACTGCAGCATGAGGATCAAGTCGCCCACCGCGATGGCGAGCGCCCCGCCCGAGCCGCCCTCGCCGATCACGGTGACGATCACCGGCACGCGCAGGCGCGCCATCTCGAACAGGTTGCGGCCGATCGCCTCGGACTGGCCGCGCTCTTCCGCGTCGATGCCCGGGTAGGCCCCGGGCGTGTCGACGAAGGTGAACACCGGCAGCTGGAACTTTTCCGCGAGCTGCATCAGGCGCAGCGCCTTGCGGTAGCCCTCGGGCTTGGGCATGCCGAAGTTGCGCAGGATCTTCTCCTTCGTGTCGCGGCCCTTCTGGTGCCCGATCACCATGCACGGCTCGTTGCCGAAGCGCGCGAGCCCGCCGACGATCGACGGGTCGTCGGCGAAGTGCCGGTCGCCGTGCAGCTCCTCGAAGTGCGTGAACAGCATCTGCACATAGTCGAGGGTGTAGGGCCGCTGCGGGTGGCGCGCCACCTGCGCCACCTGCCAGGGCGTGAGCTTGCCGTAGATGTCCTTGGTGAGCGTCTGGCTGCGCTTGGTGAGGCGCTGGATCTCCTCCGAGATGTCCACCGCCGAGTCGTCCTGAACGTAGCGCAGCTCTTCGATGCGCGTTTCCAGCTCCGCGATCGGCTGCTCGAACTCGAGGAACGTGGTCTTCATTCCGGGGTCAGTATTCTACCGGCAACGGGTCGAGCGAGCGCCACAGGTACCAGGTGGCCACCGAGCGCCACGGACGCCAGGTCTCCCCCAGGCGCCGCATGGTGCGCAAGGCGATTTTGCGGTTCCTGTAATAAGAAACCCTTATTGCTTTCTGCAGTCCCAGGTCGTCGAGCGGAAACACGTCCGGGCGCAGCAGGTTGAACATGAGGAACATCTCGGCGGTCCAGCGGCCGATGCCGCGCACTTCGACCAGCTCGGCGATGATTTCGTCGTCGCTCATCTGCGGCCAGCGCTGCACGTGGATCTTGCCGTCGGCGAAGTGCTGCGCCAGGTCGGCGATGTACTCGGTCTTGCGGTCCGACAGGCCGCAGGCCCGCAGCACCGGCCTGTCCTTGAGCAGAACTTGCTGGGGGGTGACTTCGCCGACGCACGCGGCAAAGCGGTCCCACACGCTCTGCGCGGCCTTCACCGAGATCTGCTGGCCGACGATCGCGCGCGCGAGCGTCATGAACGGCTCGCCGCGGCGCATCATGAAGACCTTGGGGTGGCGGCGCATGATGGCGGCCATCACCGGGTCGCGCTTTGCGAGCGCGCGCTTCGCGCGGTTCCAGTATTCAGGCTTCACTTAACGGAAGATTGGTCAGCAGGTTCTGCGGCTTCATTTTCACGACGCCCTCCTGCGCCGAGAGCGCGAGATAGATCGTCCGTCCCGCGATGTCTCGCCGCATGGCGGCCGGGTCCTCGAAGCTGAGCGCGAACAGGGCAAGGATGTTGCGCATGCGGCCGGGCTCCACCTCGTTGCCGGCCCACAGCTCGTTCAGGATGGCGCTCGACTCCGCGTCCAGGCCGATGTGCCAGGCCCAGCGCGGCTCGTCGATCTTGCGAACGGGTTTTACAGAAATCCTGATGGAGAAAAAGTGCGCAACCCAAAGCTCCAGAACGCGTGCGAAAGCCTCAAGGGCGGGACGGCCGTAGGTCAGGCTGATGACGGTGTCGTGCTTCGACTCGCGCGACCAGTAGATCCCGGCGTTGGCGCGGTCCAGCACATCGAGGTCCACGCTGCCCAGCTCGCCCTGCGCCTCGACGATGAGTCGACCGATGCTGCCGTAGCGGCTGCCGGCGGCATGCATCTCCACCGTCTCCAGGTCCGCGAGCAGCACATGGCCGTCCTTGATGGTGGCCTTCTGCTCGCGGAAGAACACCTCGGCGGCGCGCAGGCGCAGCGGATCGTCGGCATCGTCGAGCAGGTTGCGCAGGATCACATGGGCGAGCTGGTCGACGAACATCGGCGGCACGTCGATGGCGCCCTTGAAAAGGTTCATGTACGCGCCTTCCACGGTGCCCGCCTTGAGCAGCCGGTCGCGAAAGCGCATCAGGACGCGGTAGTTGTGGCGCGCGTCCTCGTCTTCGATGCCTTGCAGGTGTTCTTCGGTCACCTCCCGCCCCGGATCGTTCATCAGGGAAGAGTGCAGGGCGAGCTCGCCTTCGCCGGATTCCTCGACCGGATGGATCTCGGGGCGCAGGTAGTAGGCGCGCAGGAAATCGTCCGTGACCCGCAGCCTGCCGGCCGGGTCGCGCTCTAGGAGGTGAAAGCCGCTATTGCGCCAGAAATCAGGCAGGGGTCAGGACCAACCGCGAGTGGCTCGCCACGTGCTGCTTGAGGAACTCCATCTGGTCGGCCAGGATGCGGCGGTTGGTGAGGATCAGGTACTCGGCCTTGTTCGGCACGTAGGGCGCGTACAGCAGCTCCAGGCCGCATTCCTGCGGCAGGCGGTTGCGCTTGTGGCCGTTGCAATGCCTGCACGCGGTCACCACGTTCATCCAGGTGTCGCGACCGCCCCGCGACAGCGGCGTGATGTGGTCGCGCGTCAGGCGAAAGTAGCTGAACTCGCCGCCGCAGTAGGCGCACATGTGCCGGTCGCGCCGGAACAGCTCCCGGTTGTTGAGCGGCGGCACCTGGTTGAAGCCCTTGGCGGCGAGCGCCTTGCCCTTGATGGCGACGATCGAGTGCGCCGTGATGCTGGAGCGCTCTCCCGTAATGCGCGAGATGCCTCCGTAGTACGTGAAGGTCTCGTCCCCCAGGGTCCAGGCCACCAGGTTCTTGGCGTAATAGAAGCACGCCTGCTGCCAGCTGATCCAGCGGTGCGGGACACCGTGGCTGTCGAGCGACAGGATGAGCGGCTTATCCATTGGCAGAGTTCATGCTTGCGAAGCATTCTGCCAAGCCCGCACAGGGTTTGCAATGCCCGCCAAAACAAGGCACTGCGCCCGGAAGCTAATTCTTGTCTACCGCCTCGCGAAAGCCCTGCCCGGCGGCGAACGCCGGGATAGTCTTGGCGGTGATCTTGATTTCCTTGCCGTTGACCGGGCTGCGGCCGGCGCGCGCCTTGCGCTTGCGCGGCAGGAACGTGCCGAAGCCCACTACCGTGACGCGCTTACCTTTGGCGACGTTCGCGACGATGGCTTCGAACACCGCGTTGACCGCCTCGCCCGCCGCCGCCTTGCTGAGGTTGCTGGCCTTTGCCGCAGCCTGGACCAGGTCCGACTTGGTTACCACGTGTGGCATGTGATCTCCCTTTTTTCGCTTGCTCGCGGCCGGCAAGCGCAAGCATCGTATCCAAATCGAATTCGAAAAACAATTATGATTGCGGTTCCAAGGAGGAGGACCTCATGAACATGCGACATGTCGCGATCGCCGGCGTGGTGGCCAGCGCCATCGCGTGCCCTGCGCAGGCGCAGACCACGCTCACCTACTCGTCGTGGGTGCCGCCGACGCACCATTTGACCATCTGGCAGGCCAACTGGACCAAGGAAGTCGAGAAAGCCACCGGCGGCCGCGTGAAATTCAACTCGCTGCCGAAGGCGCCGGCCGCGCCGCCGGGAACGTTCGACGCCGTGCGCGACGGCCTGGTCGACCTTTCGTACGTCACCGCGAGCTACACGCCATCGCGCCATATCCTGCCCTCATGGCCGAGCTGCCGGGCGCCGGCGAAACGGCCG
>DATACE010000294.1:0-2066 GCA_036259215.1 Burkholderiales bacterium
CAGGTCTTCGATGTTGCGCTCCTCGAAGATGCTGCGGAACAGCGTGAACACGCGCTGCCCGCGGATCAGGCCGCCGCGCCAGGTGAGGTCCATGAGGCGCACCACCGTCGTCCAGGCGAGCCCTGATACCCAGGTCTCCAGCCGGTCGAGCTCGCCGGAAGCGTAGGCCGCGCCGACCAGCGCGCCGATCGACGTGCCGCACACCAGGTCGGGCTTGATGCCGCGCTGCTCCAGCGCCCGAATGGCGCCGATGTGGGCCCAGCCGCGCGCGCTGCCGGAGCCCAGGACCAGACCGATGCGGTATTTGCGGCGCATTAGGCCGCAAGTTTAGCGTTATGCGCGCTCGAAAATCGCGGCGATGCCCTGCCCGCCGCCGATGCACATGGTGACGAGCGCGTAGCGCTTCTGCGTGCGCTGGAGCTCGTAAAGTGCCTTGACAGCGAGGACGCTGCCGGTGGCGCCGATCGGATGGCCGAGCGCCACCGCGCCGCCGTTGGGATTCACCTTGGCGGGATCGAGCTCGAGGTCGCGCGTCACCGCCATCGCCTGCGCGGCGAAGGCCTCGTTGGATTCGACCACGTCCATGTCGGCGGGCTTCAGTCCCGCCTTCTCGAACACCCGGCGCACCGCCGGAATCGGCCCGAGGCCCATCAGCTGCGGCTCGACGCCCGCGTGGGCGTAGGCCACCAGCCGTCCCAGGATTTTCGCGTTCAGCTTTTTCGCGGCCTGGGCCTCCATGAGGACCAGCGCGGCGCCGGCATCGTTGAGGCCGGAGGCGTTTCCCGCGGTCACGCTGCCGTCCTTCTTGAACACCGGCTTCAGCTTGGCGAGATCTTCCAGCCGGGCGCCCTTGCGCACGTGCTCGTCGGTGGCGAACTGCTCTGCGCCCTTTTTGCTTTTGATTTCCACGGGAAGGATCTGATCGCGGAAATAACCTTGGTCGAGGGCGTTGGCGGCTCGGCGGTGCGATTCGACGGCAAACTCGTCCTGCTGCTCGCGCGTGAACCCGTACTTGGCGGCGATGTTCTCGGCGGTCACGCCCATGTGGCCGTGGCCGAACGGGTCGTGCAGCGCGCCGGTCATGGCGTCGACCACGGCGGCGTCGCCCATGCGCTGGCCCCAGCGGCCCGCCGGCAGGAAGTAGGCGGCGCGGCTCATGCTCTCGGCGCCGCCGGCCACCGCGACCTCGCAGTCGCCCAGCAGCAGGTGCTGCGTGGCCGACACGATCGACTGCAGCCCCGAGCCGCACAGGCGGTTCACCGTGAGGCAGGGCGTGCCGACCGGCAGGCCCGCTTCGAGCGCCGCCACGCGCGAGAGATACATGTCTTTCGCCTCGCCGTGGATCACGCTGCCCATCACCACGTGGCCGACGCTCGCCGGGTCCACGCCGGCGCGCGCCACGGCTTCCCTGATGGCGAGGGCGCCCAGGCGGGTGGCGGGCAGCTCCTTCAGCGCCCCGCCGTAGCCGCCGATGGCGGTGCGTGCGCCGGAAACCACCACCGCTTCGCGCTGGCTCATCCTACTGCTTGTCGGGGTCGTTCTTCTGCTGCGAGGCGGGAAAGCCGGGGAAGGACAGGCCGGAGAACATGTTGCGCGCCTGGCCTTGCATCTGCTCCTGGAACTGCGCGAACACCTTCTGGCTCTGCTCCATGTAGGCCTGCATCAGGCTCTGCATCGCCGGGCCCTGCAGGTTCATGAACTGCGCCCACAGCTCCTGCGAGGCGCGCGAGTTGTCGCCGTACATGCGCTGCGACTGCTCCTGCATCGCCTTCTGGATGTCCTGGAAGGCGCGCAGGTTGCGCTCGAGATACGAGCCCATCATGCCCTGCATGGCGTTGCCGTAGGAGCGGATGAGCTGCGACAGGAGGTCGGAGGAGAACATCGGCATGCCGCCCGACTCCTCGTCGAGGATGATCTGCAGCAGGATCTGGCGCGTGAGGTCGTCGCCGCTCTTGGCGTCGACCACCTGGAACTCCTCCTGCTTCAGCACCATCTGCTTCACGTCGGCGAGCGTGATGTAGCTCGACGTCTTGGTGTCGTAGAGCCGGCGATTGGGATACTTCTTG
>DATACE010000295.1:0-4404 GCA_036259215.1 Burkholderiales bacterium
TCGACCAGGAACGCGACCAGCTCTTCGTCCTCCCGGGAAAGGCCGTGCGCCTTGCAGAAATTGCGCGCGTCCCGGGAGCCGAGCTCGGAATGGTCGCCGCCGCGCCCCTTGGCGATGTCGTGGTACAGCGCGGCGACGTACAGCAGCCAGTGGCGCTCGAAGCCGCTGATGAGCTCGCTGCACAGCGGGAACTCGTGCGCGAATTCCAGCATGGTGAAGCGGCGCAGGTTGCGCAGCACCATCAGGATGTGCTGGTCCACGGTATAGACGTGAAACAGATCGTGCTGCATCTGCCCGACGATGCTGCCGAACTCGGGCAGGTAGCGACCGAGGATGCCGTACTGGTTCATGCGGCGGAACTCGTGCACGATGCCGCGCGGCTGCTGCAGGATGTGCAGGAACAGGAGGCGCGCGAGCGGGTCGCGGCGGAACCTCGTGTTCACCTGCCGGCGCGCGCGCCACAGGGCGCGCAGCGTGGGGGCGGTCATGCCGCGCAGCTCGTGGTGCTGCATCATGAGCAGGAAGCTCTCGAGAATGGCGCTCGGCTGGCGCTCGAAGAGCTTCTCGTCGGCGGTCTCGAGCAGCTCTCCGCGGATCAGGAATCTTTCATTCAGGAATCTCGAGCCGGCCTGCTCGGGGAAAAGGTGCGCGCCGATGTTCTGCAGCACGATGGTGTTGAGCTGCGTCACGGTTTTCGCCGCGCGGTAGTAGCGCTGCATCATCGCCTCGCTCGCGCGCCGCTCGGACGTGTCGCGGTCGCCGAACTGCGCGGCCAGCGCGCCCTGGAAATCGAACACGATGCGGTCCTCGCGCCGCCCGGCGAGGTAGTGCAGGCGGATGCGCATGTCCTGGAACGCCGCCTCGTAGCGCGCGAGCTGGCGCGCCTCGCCGCGCTCGATGAGGCCGTGCGCCACGAGGTCGGCCCAATGCGCCCCGATGCCCGCGGCGCGCGCGATCCAGCGGATGGTGTGCAGATCGCGCAGGCCGCCCGGCGCTTCCTTCAGGTTGGGCTCGAGGGCGTACGGCGTGTCCTGGTGCTTGGCGTGGCGCTGCTCCTGCTCGAGCTTCTTGGCTTTGTAGAAAGCGGCCGGGTCCACCGAAAGGGCGCCGACCAGCTCGCGGTACAGCGTTCTGCTGCCTGACAGGAATCTCGCTTCCAGCAGCGTGGTCTGGATGGTGATGTCCGCCGCGGCGGCCTCCAGGCACTCGGCCACGGTGCGCACGCTGTGCCCGATCTCCAGGCCCGTGTCCCAGAGCGTGCTGATGAGCCGCTCGACGCGCTCGCCCTGCTCCGGCGAGGCCTGCGGCGGCAACAGCACCAGCAGGTCGATGTCGGAGCAGGGATAGAGCTCGCTGCGGCCATAGCCGCCGGTGGCGACCAGGGCGGCGCCGGCGAGGCCCGCCTGCGACCAGACCTGGCGCGTGGCGCGGTCGACCAGGCGCGCGTGCCGCTGCAGCAGCGCGCGCGGGCTCGGATGCGCGAAGTACGCCGCGCGCAGCGCCTGGCGCTCGGCCGCGACCTCGTCGCGCAGCATCTACTGCCCGAGGACGGCGGGCTCGGCCATCGAGCCCGCGGATACCGTCAGCACCTCGTAGCCGGTGGGCGTCACCGCGACCGTGTGCTCCCACTGCGCCGACAGGCTGTGGTCCTTGGTGACGATGGTCCAGCCGTCGGCCAGCTCGCGGATGCCGGGGCGGCCGGCGTTGATCATGGGCTCGACGGTGAAGGTCATGCCCGGCTCGAGCGGCATGCCGGTGCCGGGGCGCCCGTAGTGCAGGACCTGCGGCTCCTCGTGGAACTTGCGGCCGATGCCGTGGCCGCAGAACTCGCGCACCACGGAGTAGCCGTGCTTCTCGGCGTGCGCCTGGATCGCCGCGCCCAAATCGCCCAGCCGCGCGCCCGGGCGGATCTGCTTGATGCCCAGCCACATGCACTCGTGCGTCACCTCCACCAGGCGGCGTGCCTGGATGCTCGGCTCGCCGACGAAGTACATGCGGCTCGAGTCGCCGTGGAAGCCGTCCTTGATCACCGTGATGTCGATGTTCAGGATGTCGCCGGGCTTGAGCACGCGCTCGCCGGGGATGCCGTGGCACACCTGGTGGTTGACCGACGTGCAGATGGACTTGGGAAACGGCTTGTAGCCCGGGGGCGCGTAGTGCAGGGGCGCGGGCACGGTCCCCTGGACCCGCACCATGTAGTCATGGCACAGGTCGTTCAGCTTTCCGGTGGTGGCGCCGGGCTTGACGTGAGGCGCGATGAAGTCGAGCACCTCGGAGGCGAGGCGACCGGCGATGCGCATCCGCTCGATCTCCTCGGCGGTCTTCAGGACTACGGCCATTGATGCCTGATTATGCTAGAATTTCGGCCTGATTTGCGACGCAGCAAGTCAAATTTCCCGCGCCTTCCCGTTAGGGTGCTCCGAGGGGTGACTCCGAAGAGTACTGAAGCGCGCGGCAGACCCCAACCCTAAGGAGAGTTTTAGTGTCGGTCACGATGCGTCAGATGCTGGAGGCGGGCGTCCATTTCGGACACCAGACCCGCTACTGGAACCCGAAGATGGCGCCGTACATCTTCGGCCACCGCAACAAGATCCATATCATCAACCTGGAAAAAACCCTGGCGCTGTACCAGGAAGCGCTCAAGTTCGCGCGCCAGCTCGCCGCCAACCGCGGCAACCTGCTGTTCGTGGGCACCAAGCGCCAGGCGCGCGAGATCGTGCGCGAGGAGGCCGTGCGCTGCCAGATGCCGTTCGTCGATCACCGCTGGCTCGGCGGCATGCTGACGAACTTCAAGACGGTGAAGCAGTCCATCAAGCGCCTGAAGGAGCTGGAATCCATGCAGCAGGACGGCACCTTCGAGCGCATGAGCAAGAAGGAAGCGCTCGGCCTGCAGCGCGAGATGGAGAAGCTCAACCGCTCGCTGGGCGGCATCAAGGAGCTCTCCAGCCTGCCCGACGCGCTGTTCATCATCGACGTGGGCTACCAGAAGGGCGCGGTGGCCGAGGCGAACAAGCTGGGCGTGCCGGTGATCGGCGTGGTCGACACCAACCACAACCCTGCCGGCATCGACTACGTGATCCCGGGCAACGACGACTCCAGCCGCGCCATCCGCCTGTACGCGCGCGGCATGGCCGACGCGGTGCTCGAGGGCCGCAACCAGTCGCTGGAGGAAGTGGTCTCGGCCTCGAAAGACGAGTTCGTCGAGGTCGAAGAGGAAGAGGGCGGCCGGTAACGGCGCCCGGAGTCGCACGGCAAAAAGGGGCCCAGCGCCCCTTTTTTTCAAACTGCAAGGAGCATGGCAAGGATGGCGGAAATCAGTGCAGGCCTGGTGAAGGAGCTGCGCGAGCTCACCGGGCTCGGAATGATGGAGTGCAAGAAGGCGCTCACCGAGGCGGGCGGCGACCTGAAGAAGGCCGAGGAGCTGCTGCGCATCAAGAGCGGCGCCAAGGCGAGCAAGGCCGCCAGCCGCATCGCCGCCGAAGGCGTGATCGGCGCGTGGCTCGCGGCCGACGCCAAGGTCGGCGCGCTGGTCGAGCTCAACTCCGAGACGGACTTCGTGGCGAAGAACGAGGACTTCATTGCCTTCGCCAAGTCGCTGGCCGAGATCGTGGCGACGCGCAACCCGGCGGATGTCGACGAGCTCGCCTCGATCGACCTGCTCGGAACCACCGTGGAAGCCAGGAGGCAGGCGCTCATCCAGAAAATCGGCGAGAACATGACCATCCGCCGCTTCAAGCGCATGCAGGCGAAGGGGCAGCTCGCCCTGTACCTGCACGGCGCGAAGATCGGCGTGCTGGTGGACTACGAGGGCCCCGAGCCGGTGGGCACGGAGGTGGCCATGCACATCTCTTTCTACAAGCCGCAGTTCCTCTCCAAAAGCGAGGTGGCGGCCGACGTGGTGTCGCGCGAGCGGGAGATCCAGCTGGCGCGGGCGAAGGAGTCGGGCAAGCCGGCCGAGATCGCGGCCAAGATGGTGGAGGGCTCGCTCAACAAGTTCCTGGGCGAGATCACCCTCCTGGGGCAGCCGTTCGTCAAGGACGACAAGCAGACTGTCGAGAAGATGCTCGCGGCGAAGAAGGCCCGGGTGCATGCGTATGCCTTCCTGGTGGTGGGCGAGGGCATCGAGAAGCGCTCGGACGATTTCGCGGCCGAGGTGATGGCGCAGGCGGGAAAGGCGCATTGACCGGGATGAGCGACGCGGCGCAGCAGTGACTCCCAAGTACAAAAGGATTCTCCTGAAGCTGTCGGGCGAGGCCCTGATGGGGGAGGATCCTTTCGGCATCAACCGCCAGACCATCGAGACCATCGTCGCCGCGAGCATCTTCTCGACAGTCTGCTTGTCGTCCTTGACGAACGGCTGCCCCAGGAGGGTGATCTCGCTCAACAAGTTCCTGGGCGAGATCA
>DATACE010000296.1:0-9691 GCA_036259215.1 Burkholderiales bacterium
GGGGCACACGCGCACGCGCTCGGTCCTGTGCGGCTCGGTGCGCGTGCCGCAGCGCCCGCAGAACTGATGGCTGCGGTCCCAGTCGATGAGCTGCAGCGCGCGCCCGGCGAGCGCGAAGTGCCGGTCGTCGAGCACCGTGAAAAGCGTGCGCAGCCCTTGCCACGACAGGCCGGCCGGCGCCTCGGCGTCGGCGGCGAGCTCCGCGGCCCAGCATTGCATTCCGCGTAAACCCCCAAGGTATAGGGACCGGACCGCCATAGACCCCAACCAATTGTGGTTTTTTTGCAACGGCAGACGCGCCCAGGCAGGCCGCGCGCGCACCCGCAGATCGTCCGAGGGGCGCTCCAGCGGCCCCATCTCGACCAGCAGCTGGTCGCCGCGGAACACGAACCAGTGCGCCTCCCCGGGCGCCTCGCACGCGACGCAGGGTTCGAAATCCATCGGCCGGCTGAACGGGAGCTCGAGCATGCGCTGAGTATAATTTGCGCCCTCCCATGGATTCGCCCGCAACGCCCCGCACTTCAGACGGCGAGCTCGCCAATTCCCTGCGCGCCCTGGCGATGGACGCGGTCGAAGCCGCCAGATCCGGGCACCCGGGCATGCCGATGGGCATGGCCGAGATCGCGGTGGCGCTATGGCGGCGCCACCTGCGGCACAACCCGGCGAACACCGCCTGGGCCAACCGCGACCGCTTCGTGGTCTCCAACGGCCACGGCTCCATGCTGCTGTACGCGCTGCTGCACCTCACGGGCTACGAGCTGCCGATGGCGGAGCTCAAGCGTTTCCGGCAGCTGGGATCCAAGACGCCCGGGCACCCGGAGTACGGCTACGCGCCGGGGGTGGAAACCACGACCGGCCCGCTCGGCCAGGGCTTCGCCAACGCCGTGGGCATGGCGCTCGCGGAGAAGCTGCTGGCGGCGCAGTTCAACCGCCCCGGCTTCGACCTCGTGGACCACCACACCTACGTGTTCATGGGCGACGGCTGCATGATGGAGGGCATCTCGCACGAGGCGGGCGCCCTCGCCGGGACGCTTGGCCTGGGCAAGCTGGTCGCGTTCTACGACGACAACGGCATCTCCATCGACTCGGAGAAAGGCTCGATCCGCCACTGGTACACCGACGACGTCCCCAAGCGCTTCGCCGCTTACGGCTGGCACGTGATCCCGGGCGTCGACGGCCACGACGTGGAGGCGGTCGACAAGGCGATCCGCAAGGCGAAGCGGGAAAAAGGCCGGCCGAGCCTCATCTGCTGCAAGACCATCATCGCCAAGGGCGCGCCGAAGAAGGCCAACACCGGGGCGGCGCACGGCGCGCCGCTGGGCGCCGAGGAGATCGCCGCCACCCGGGCCGCCATCGGCTGGCCGCACGCGGCGTTCGAGATCCCGCCGGCGGTGCGCGACGCCTGGGATGCCCGGGACGCCGGCCAGAAGGCCGAGAAGAAGTGGAACAGCCTGCTGAAGAAGTACGCCGCCCAGTTTCCGGACGACGCCGCCGAGTTCCAACGGCGCGTCGCCGGCCAGCTACCCGAGCGGTTCGACGAGAAAGCGGCGGCGCTGGTCGAGGAGCTGACGCAAAAGGCGGAAACCCTCGCGACCCGCAAGGCTTCCCAGAACGTGCTCGAGGCGCTCAAGCCGGCGATGCCGGAGCTGCTCGGCGGCTCGGCCGACCTCACCGGCTCCAATCTCACCATGGTGAAAGCCTCGAAGGCGGTCATGCCCGGCGTGGCCGAGGCGGGCAACCACATTTTCTACGGCGTACGCGAATTCGGCATGTGCGCCATGATGAACGGCATCGCCCTGCACGGCGGCTTCATCCCCTACGGCGGCACTTTCCTGGTTTTCTCGGACTACGCGCGCAACGCCCTGCGCATGGCCGCCTTGATGAAAATCCGCGTGCTCTACGTGTTCACCCACGACTCCATCGGCCTGGGAGAGGACGGGCCGACCCACCAGCCCATCGAGCATGCGGCGACGCTGCGCCTCATCCCTTTCCTGGACGTCTGGCGGCCGTGCGACACGGTGGAGACGGCGGTGGCCTGGAGCGCCGGGCTGCGGCGCAAGGATGGCCCGACGGCCCTGCTGCTCAGCCGCCAGAACGTCGCCTTCTCGAAAAGAAGCGCTCCCGGGGACGCCGCCAGGGGCGGCTACGTGCTGTGCGATGCCGAGGGGGCACGGGCAGTGATCATCGCCACGGGCTCGGAAGTGCCGGTGGCGCTGGCGGCGCAAAAGTTGCTCGGTGACTCCGGGCTGCCGGTGCGCGTGGTGTCCATGCCCTCGACCACGGTTTTCGACCGGCAGGATGCCGCCTACAGGAACTTGGTGCTGCCGCGGGAACTCCCAAAGGTAGCGGTCGAGGCGGGCGTGCGCGACTATTGGCGCAAGTACGTCGGCCTCGAGGGCGCGGTGGTGGGCATGGATCGCTTCGGCGAGTCGGCGCCCGCGGGCGAGCTTTTCAAACACTTCGGCTTTACCCCGGAGCACGTGGCGGAAGCGGTAAGGAGCTTATTCGGATGAAAGGCGCGGATGATCAAGGTAGCGATTAACGGATTCGGACGCATCGGGCGCATGGTGCTGCGGGCGCACTACGAGGGCGGCAAGAAGCACGACCTGCAGTTCGTGGCGATCAACGACCTGGGCGACGCCAAGACCAATGCCCATCTGTTGCAGTACGACACCGCCCACGGGCGCTTTCCGTCGGCCGTGCGCGTGGACGGCGACAGCATCGTGGTGGGCGACGACCGCATCAAGGTGGTGGCCGAGCGCGACCCGGCCAAGCTGCCGTGGAAGGCCCTGGGCGTCGACATGGTGCTGGAGTGCACCGGGCTGTTCACCAGCAAGGCGAAGGCGGGCGCCCACCTGAGCGCCGGAGCGAAAAAGGTGATCGTCTCCGCGCCCGGCGAGAAGGACGTCGACCGCACCATCGTCATGGGCGTGAACCACCAGGCGCTGAAGGCGAGCGACACGGTGATCTCCAACGCCTCGTGCACCACCAATTGCCTGGCGCCGCTGGTCAAGGCGATCGACGACCGCATCGGCATCACTTGCGGCCTGATGAACACGATCCACTCGTTCACCAACGACCAGGTCCTGACCGACGTCTACCACAAGGACCTGCGCCGGGCGCGCTCGGCGGTGAACAACATGGTGCCGACCAAGACCGGCGCCGCGGCGGCGGTCGGCCTGGTACTGCCGCACCTCAACGGCAAGCTCGACGGCTATTCCATCCGCGTGCCGACCATCAACGTATCCATCGTCGACCTGACGTTCGTGGCCAAGCGGCCCACCACGGTGGACGAGGTGAACAACGCCCTCAAGCAGGCGAGCCAGTCGGACCTCAAGGGCATCCTCGAGTACAGCACGGAGCCGCTGGTGTCGTCCGACTTCAACCACAATCCGGCCAGCTCGATCGTCGACGCCGGCCTGACGCGCGTTTCCGAAGGCACGCTGGTGAAGGTGTCTTCGTGGTACGACAACGAGTGGGGCTTCTCGAATCGCATGCTCGACGCCGTCGTCGCCCTGCATAACGCCAAGTAGATGAAGTTCAGGCGCATGTCCGAGGTGGACCTGCGCGGCAAGCGGGTGTTCATCCGCGCGGACCTGAACGTCCCGCTCGAGGACGGCCGCATCACCGACGACACGCGCATCCGGGCTTCCGTGCCCGCCATGCGCCGCGCGCTGGACCAGGGCGCGGCGGTCATGGTGACCTCGCACCTCGGCCGGCCGAAGGAAGGGGAGTTCCGGCCCGAGGACTCGCTCGCGCCGGTGGCGCAGCGGCTTTCAGAACTTCTGCAATTGAGGGTTCCATTGATCCGCGACTGGGTGGACGGCGTGGACGTGGAGCTGGGGCAGGTCGTCATGCTGGAGAACTGCCGGATGAACCCGGGCGAGAAAAAAGACGATGAAGGCCTTGCCCGCAAGATCGCGGCGTTGTGCGACGTCTACGTGAATGACGCTTTCGGCACGGCGCACCGCGCCGAGGCGACCACGCACGGCGTGGCGCGCTTCGCTCCGGTGGCGGTGGCCGGCCCGCTCATGGCAGCGGAGCTGGACGCCCTGGGCAAGGCGCTCGCCGACCCGAAGCGGCCGCTGATGGCCATCGTGGCCGGGTCCAAGGTCTCCACCAAGCTCACCGTGCTCGCCGAGCTGGCGAAGAAGGTGGACAGCCTGATCGTCGGCGGCGGCATCGCCAACACGTTTCTGCTGGCCGTGGGCAAGCCGATCGGCAAGTCGCTCGCCGAGCCGGACCTCGTCGGTGAGGCGAAGGCCATCCTGTCGAAGACCCAGGTGCCGCTGCCCACCGACGTGGTCGTCGGCACCAGCCTGGACGACCCCAGCCCCGCCGTGAAAAGCGTCGACGCGGTCGGCGCTGCGGAGATGATCCTGGATATCGGCCCGCAGACCGCCAAGAGCCTCGCCGACCAGCTCAGGAGCGCCGGCACCATCGTCTGGAACGGCCCGGTCGGCGTGTTCGAGAAGGAGCAGTTCGCCAAGGGCACCGCGGTGGTGGCGAAGGCGATCGCCGACTCGGCGGGCTTTTCCATCGCCGGCGGCGGCGATACGGTGGCCGCCATCAACAAGTTCGGCATCGCCGGGCGCATCGACTACATCTCCACCGCGGGCGGCGCGTTCCTCGAGTTCCTGGAAGGCAAGACGCTGCCCGCGGTGGCGGCGCTCGAGGCGCGCGCTTCGTCCTGAAGCTGTCCAGCGCCATCGTCGGGGAATCCGCCGCGCCGCAGGCGCAGCGGGTCGACGCGCGCTGGATCATGGCCTACAGCGCCGCCCTCGGCGAGACCGATTGTCGCTACTACAACACCGCCGCGCCGCACGGCGTGCTCGCGCATCCGCTGTTCCCGGTGTGCTACGAATGGCCGCTGGCGCAGCCGCTGCGCGACCTGGCGGCGCTGCGGCCGCTGTTTGCGCGGCTGCTGCATGCCCAGCACGACCTCATGCTGCATCGCCCGGTGCGGGCCGGCGAGACCCTGAGCGTTTCGGGACGCATCGTCGCCGTGGCGCAGCGCCGGCCGGGCGCCTTCGTGGTGTTCCGCTTCGAGTCGCGTGATGCGGCCGGCGCGCCGGTGACGACCTCCGATGCCGGAATGCTCTACCGGGGCGTGCAAATCGACCAGGCACGCGGGGAGGTGGAAGAGCCGCCGGCGAGCGCGCCCGCCTTGAGCGCCGTGGGAGAGATCCACGTCGCCGCGACCGCGGCCCACACCTACACCGAATGCGCGCGCATCTGGAACCCCATCCATACCGACATCGCCTTCGCGCGTGCGGCCGGCCTGCCCGGGCTGATCCTGCACGGCACGGCGACGCTCGCGCTCTCCGTCTCGCGCGCTCTTGGCGCCTTGGGCTGCGATCCGGCCCAGGTGCGGCGCGTGCGCTGCCGCTTCGCCGGCATGGTGCCCATGCCGACGACCCTGTCGGTAAAGGGGACGAGAAATGGCAATGAGATTTCCTTTGAAACCCGGAACGAAGGCGGCGAAGCGGTGATTACCCGGGGCTCCATCGGCCTGGAATGATTCGTTACTTGAACGTGGACACGTCCGCGCAAGGCCTGCACGAGATCACCTCGGCGGTGCAGGACACGGTGCGCGGCGCGAAGGTTGCTGAGGGGCTTTGCACTGTCTTCGTGCAGCACACCTCCGCCAGCCTGGTCATCCAGGAGAACGCCGACCCCACCGCCAGGCGGGACCTCGAGCGCTGGATTTCACGCCTGGTGCCCGAAGGGCGCCACGTCGCTTTCCGTGCCGATCGTCCAGGGCACGCTCGCGCTCGGCACATGGCAGGGGATCTACTTGTGGGAGCATCGCCGCCGCGGCAGCCGCCGCAGCGTGGTATTGCACATCGGCACATGAGCCGATAAGGTTGATTCAATGTTCCGCAGCACCAAGATCGTAGCCACCCTCGGCCCGGCGTCCAGCTCACCCGAAGTGCTCGAGCGCATGGTGCGCGCCGGCGTGGACGTGGTGCGCCTGAACTTCTCGCACGGCACCTCCGAGGACCATCTGGCGCGCGCCGCCCTGGTGAAGGAGATCGCCACCAAGGTGGGCCGCACGGTCGCCATCATGTGCGACCTGCAGGGGCCGAAAATCCGGGTCGGCAAGTTCAAGGAGGGCCGCGTCACGCTGGAGAAGGGCCAGCGCTTCGTGCTCGACGCCGGCCTGCAGATCGGCGACGGGGAGCGCGCCGGCCTGGATTACAAGGAGCTGCCGCGCGACGTCGACGCGGGCTCGGTGCTGCTGCTCGACGACGGCAAGATCGTGCTCGACGTCACCTCGGTGCGCGGCGAGGAGGTGCACACCGTGGTGCGCCACGGCGGCGTGCTGTCCAACAACAAGGGCATCAACCGCCAGGGCGGCGGGCTGACCGCGCCGGCGCTTACCGCCAAGGACATGGAGGACATCCGCACGGCGTCGAAGATCCAGGCCGATTACCTCGCGGTGTCGTTCCCCAAGACCGGCGCCGACATGTACATGGCGAGGGAACTCATGCGCGCGGCCGGCGGCAAGGCGTTCCTCATCGCCAAGATCGAGCGCGCCGAGGCGGTCGGGGAAAGCGCGCTGCTCGATATCATGCGCGGCTCCGACGGCATCATGGTGGCGCGCGGCGACCTCGCGGTCGAGGTGGGCGACGCCTCAGTGCCGGCGCTGCAGAAAAAAATGATCCGCCTCGCGCGCGAGCAGAACAAGCTCACCATCACCGCCACGCAGATGATGGAGTCGATGATCTCCAGCCCGGTGCCCACGCGCGCCGAGGTGTCGGACGTGGCCAACGCGGTGCTCGACGGCACCGACGCGGTGATGCTGTCGGCGGAGACGGCGAGCGGCCGCTACCCCGTGGAGGTGATCGAGGCGATGGACCGCATCTGCGTCGAGGCCGAGCAGACCCAGCCGCTGAACCTGGAGCAGGATTTCCTCAACCGCGTATTCACACGCGTCGACCAGTCGATCGCCATGGCGGCCCTCTTCACCGCCTACCACCTGAAGGTGAAGTGCATCGCCTCGCTCACCGAATCGGGCTCCACGGCCTTGTGGATGAGCCGCCTGAACTGCGGCGTGCCGATCTACGCGCTCACCTCGCAGACCGCCACGCGCTACCGCTGCGCCCTGTTTCGCGACGTGTTCCCGCTGATGGTGAAGTACGTCGGCCACGACCGCGAGGAGCTGCTGCGCGAGGCCGAAACGGCGCTGGTCAACAACAAGGTGGTAAAGCAAGGCGACATCATCGTCATCACCTTCGGCGAGCCGATCGGCAAGGCCGGGGGCACCAACACCATGAAGATCGTCCGCATCGGGGAGAACCTGAAGCCATGAACCAGCTCGCGTCGCGCTTCGTCGATGTAGCGCAGCTTCCCTGGGAGAAAACCCGCTATCCGGGCGTCGAGCAGAAGACGCTGCTGGTGGAGCGCGAGACCGGCCTGCTCACGGCGCTCATGCGCATGGCGCCCAACGCCCGCCTGCCGGACCACGAGCACGTGAGGGTCGAGCAGACCTACGTGCTGGAGGGCAGCCTGGTGTGCGGCGAAGGCGTGTGCCGCGCGGGCGAGTTCGTGTGGCGGCCCGCGGGCAGCCGCCACGAGGCCTGGGCGGGTCCCCAGGGCGGGCTGTTCCTCGCCATGTTCCAGATGCCGAACAAGTTCTTCCAGCCCGACGGCCGCGTCACCGACTTCCTCGGCAACGACTGGGAGCAGGCCTGGGGCGCGCGCGCCTCGCGCTAGCGCGGCAGTGAAATTCTCGATCAGCGAGATCTCGCTTTACGAGCGGGAGGTACGCTTGCGCCTGCCGTTTCGCTTCGGCGTGGTCACCCTGACCGAGGCGCCGCAGGCATTCGTGCGCGCGCGCATTCGCCTGGCCAACGGCAAGGAGGCGCAGGGCGGCGCGGCCGAGCTGCTGGCGCCCAAGTGGTTCGACAAGGACCCGGCGCTGACCAACGACGAGAATTTCGAGCAGCTGCGCGCTTCGCTGCGGCTGGCGCGCGAGGCCTACCTCGCCGGCGGCGAGAATACCGCCTTCGGCCACTCCATCGAGATCTACGGCCCGCAGATCGCCATCGCGGCAACGCAAGGCCTGAATAGCCTGGTGGCCTGTTACGGGCCGGCGCTCATCGATCGGGCGCTGCTTGATGCGTTGTGCCGCGCCCTTCAGATCTCGTTTTTCAAGGCAATTTCTTCCAACCTGGTTGGCATGACGGCTCCGGGATGGCAGGCGGACCTCATGGCCTTCGACATGGACGGCTTCCTGGCCGGGCTCAAGCCGCGCAGCGCGATCGCGGCGCGCCATACGGTAGGCCTGCTCGATCCGCTGACCGCAAGCGACAAGAAGCTGCACGACGGCCTGCCCGAAACCCTCGAGGAGGTGATCGAGCGCTACCGCCACCGCTGGTTCAAGCTCAAGGTGAGCGGCAAGCGCCGCGCCGACATCGAGCGGCTTTCGGCGATCGCCGCGGTGCTCGACGAGCGCATCGGCGACCCCTACCGCGCCACCCTCGACGGCAACGAGCAGTTCTCGGACGTGGAGGAGGCCATGGCGCTGTGGAGCGCCATCCAGCAGGAGCCGGCGCTGCGGCGCCTCGCCTCCAGCATCGTGTACATCGAGCAGCCGATCCGGCGCGGCCACGCGCTCGCCGGCGACATTTCGGCGCTGGCGGAGGCCAAGCCGGTGATCATCGATGAATCCGACGACTCGCTCGAGGCGTTCCCGCGCGCGCGGCGCCTGGGTTACAGCGGCGTGTCCTCCAAGACTTGCAAGGGCATCTACAAGTCGATCCTGAATGCGGCGCGCTGCCGCATGTGGAACATGGAGGAAGGACGCGACCGCTATTTCATGTCGGGCGAGGACCTCACCGTCCAGCCGGGCCTCGCGCTGCAGCAGGACCTCGCCCTCGTGTCGCTGCTCGGTCTGTCGCATGTCGAGCGCAACGGCCACCACTACGTCAACGGCATGGCCGGGCTGCCGCAAGCGGAGCAGCAGAATTTCCTGGAAGCGCACAAGGACCTGTACGAGCGCAGCCACGGCGCGGTGCGGCTGCGCATCTCGGGCGGCATGCTCGACATCAAGTCGCTCGATACACCCGGCTACGCCAGCCGCGTGCTGCCGGACTGGAACGCCATGAAAAAGGGACGGGAATGAAAGAAAAGCGCATCGGCATCATCATGCACGGCGTCACCGGGCGCATGGGCATGAACCAGCACCTGATCCGCTCCATCCTCGAGATCCGCCGGCAGGGCGGCGTGGCGCTCAAGGACGGTACCCGCGTCATGCCCGATCCGATCCTGGTGGGGCGCAACGCCGCCAAGGTGGACGAGCTTGCGCGCAGGCACGCGGTGGAGCGCTGGACCACTGACCTCGATGCGGCGCTGGAGGACAGGAACGACGCGGTGTTCTTCGATGCCGCCTCCACGCAGCTGCGCCCCAGGCTCCTGAAGCGCGCGATCGCCGCCGGCAAGCACATCTACTGCGAAAAGCCGGTGTCCACCACCCTCGCCGAGGCGCGTGACCTGTACGCCGCGGCAAGGAAGGCGCGCATCAAGCACGGCGTGGTGCAGGACAAGCTGTGGCTGCCGGGGCTGCTCAAGCTGCAGAAGCTGCGCGACGAGGGATTCTTCGGGCGCATCCTCTCGGTGCGCGGCGAGTTCGGCTACTGGGTTTTTGAAGGCGACCGCCAACCGGCGCAGCGTCCGTCGTGGAATT
>DATACE010000297.1:0-9887 GCA_036259215.1 Burkholderiales bacterium
GTCGTAATTCGTTATGGCGTCGTAGACGCCGACAGAATTACGACCCTGACCCCGAATTATCGTCGCCCTCGATCCCGAGCTCCTGGATCTTGCGGGTGATGGTGTTGCGGCCCATGCCGAGAAGGTTGGCCGCCTCGATACGCCGGCCGCCGGTGCGCGCGAGCGCCTTGACGATCAGCGCGCGCTCGAACTGCCGGCCCAGGGCGTCCAGGATGCCGCTTTCGCCGCGCGCGAGGCGCCGCTCGGCTTCCTGCTCCAGCGCCGAGAGCCAGTCGCTCGCCGCTACCGCCGACGCGTCGCGGAACTCGGGCGGCAGGTCGCCCGGCTCGACCACCTGCCCGGGCGCCATCACCGTCAGCCAGTGGCACAGGTTTTCGAGCTGGCGCACGTTGCCCGGGAATTCCAGCCGCGACAGGTAGGCAAGCGCGTCGTCGGAGAGCCGCTTGGGCTCGACGCCTAATTGCCTCGCGCTGGAGCTCAGGAAATGCCTTGCAAGGAGGGGCACATCCTCCGAGCGCTCCCGCAGGCTGGGCAGCCGCAGGCGAATGACGTTCAGGCGATGGAAGAGATCCTCGCGGAATGCACCCTCGCGCACGCGTTGCTCGAGGTTCTGGTGGGTGGCGGCGATCACGCGCACGTTCACTTTCATCTGCTGGTGGCCGCCCACCCGGTAGAAGCTGCCGTCGGATAGCACGCGCAGAAGCCGGGTCTGCAGCTCGGCCGGCATGTCGCCGATCTCGTCCAGGAACAGCGTGCCGCCTTCGGCCTGCTCGAAGCGGCCGCGGCGCTGCTGCTGCGCGCCGGTGAACGAGCCGCGCTCGTGGCCGAAAAGCTCCGACTCCAGCAGGTCTTTGGGCATCGCCGCGGTGTTGATGGCGATGAACGGCCGGCCGGCGCGCGCACTATGGCGGTGCAGCGCGCGGGCGACCAGCTCCTTTCCGGTTCCCGATTCGCCGGTGATCAGCACCGTGGCGCTCGACTGCGACAGCCGGCCGACCGCGCGGAACACCTCCTGCATCGCCGGCGCGTGCCCAAGGATTTCGGGGGTGGTGGTCAGCGGCTCGGCGGCTCTTGCCTCTCTTCTGCTTTCATCAAGGGCACGGCGGATCAGCTCCACCGCCTGGTGGATGTCGAACGGCTTGGGCAGATATTCGTAGGCGCCGCCCTGGAAGGCGGCCACCGCCGAATCCAGATCCGAGTAGGCGGTCATGACGATGACCGGCACCGCGGGATGGCGCTGCTTAACCGCCTGCAGCAGCTCCAGCCCGGAGCGGCCCGGCATGCGGATGTCGGACACCAGCACCTCCGGCGCGTCGCCCGAGAGCGCATCGAGCGCGTCCTGCGCGGAGGAGAAGGAGTCGAACGCGATGCCCTCCTTGCTGAGGGCTTTCTCGATCACCCAGCGGATGGAGCGGTCGTCGTCGACGATCCAGACCGGGCTCATGTCAGCGGCAAGAGAATCCTGAATGTGGTGCGGCCGGGTCGGGATTCGAACTCGATGACGCCGTGGTGGTATTGCACGAACGTCTGCGCGAGCGAGAGGCCCAAGCCGGTGCCGCCTTCCCTGCCCGAGACCAGCGGATGGAAGATCTTTTCGCGGATCTCATCCGGCACGCCCGGGCCGTCGTCCAACACTTGCAATTCCAATGCCAGCCTGTAGCGCTGCCGGAGGATGGTGACCTGCCTTATCGCCCTTGTCTTGAAGCTTATGCTGTTACTGCCCGCTTGCGCGGCATTGCGCGCGATGTTGAGCACCGCCTGGATGAGCTGCTCGCGGTCGCCGAGCAGCTCGGGCAGGCTCGGGTCGTAGTCGCGCTCTATGTCGGTGCCGAACTCGGCCTTCACCAGGCTGCGCACCCGCTCGAGCACTTCGTGCAGGCTGACCGGCTCGATGCGCGGCGCGCGCTGCGGCGTGAGCATGCGGTCCATGAGCGCCTGCAGGCGGTCGGCTTCCTTGATGATCACCTGGGTGTACTCGCGCAACTCGGCTAAAGAAGCGCCGCTCAGGCGGCGCTGTTCCAATTCTCGTTCCAGGAGCTGTGCCGAGCCGCGCAAGCCACCCAGCGGATTGCGGATCTCGTGCGCCAGGTTGCGGATCAGCTCGCGGTTTGCCTGCTGCTCGGACAGCAGCCGCTCCTCGCGCGCGAAGCGCAGCTGCTGCTCGATCGGCCGCAGCTCGGCCAGCAGCGCGCAGCCGGCCGCATCGATGCGCGCAAGGGTGCACGAAAGCGGCAGCGGCTCGCGGCCGACGCGCTCGTAGGTGACGTTCTGCGCCGCGTAGTCCCAGTGGATCCGGCGGGCTTCGTCCAGCGAAGCCGCGAGCGCGGCGCTCTCGGAGAAGAAAGCCGGGAACGGCTGGCCGATCAGGCTTTTCGCGCCGGTGGCGAGCAGGCTCTCGGCGGCCGGATTGGCGTAGCGCACCACGAAAGCGTCGTCCAGCGCCACGACCGCGGTGGCGAGCAGCTCGAGGCCGGAGAACACGACGGCTAGCGGCCGAGGCTCGAGAGCTCGCGCCTGAGCGCTTCGATGTTCTTCTCGTGGGTCTCGATGCGGTCCTTGAACGGCTGCAGCCGCTCCAGCACCTTCGCGTAGTTGCGCTCGTCGCCGAAGCGCACCGCTTCCTGCTCGGCGAGCGCCTGCCTCGCGCGGGCGAGATCCTGCTCCTCCGCGGCCAGCTCCTTCTCGAGGATGTCGCGCTGGCGGCCCGCCGCGCTCATGCGCTCGGCCGCCGACTCCCTCGGAAAGCTGGACCGCGCCGCCGGCTTCGGCGGGGGCGCCACGTTGATCTGCGTCGTCACCACTTCGCATTGCTTGCCGGCGGTCTCCCGCCGGTCGTTGGTGTAGCTCGCGCGGCCGGTCGCATCCACGCACTTGAATATCTCGGTCCGCTGCGCGTGCGCGGGCGGCGCCAGCGCCGCGCCGGACACGCTTAACACGCCGAAAATCAAGGCCCTGGACACCCCCATGGGTGCCCAGTCTACCGAAAAAATGAAACCTAAGACGCGCTCATGCGGCGTAATACATGTCGAACTCCACCGGGTGCGTGGTCATGCGGAACCGGGTCAGCTCGTCGTTCTTGAGCGCGATATACGACTCGAGGAAGTCCTCGGAGAAGACCCCGCCCCGGGTGAGGAAGGCATGGTCGTCCTGCAGGCAATCGAGCGCCTGCTCGAGCGACGCGCACACGTTCGGCACCTTCTTCGCCTCTTCCGGGGGCAGGTGATAGAGGTCCTTGTCGATGGGATCGCCCGGATGGATCTTGTTCTGCACCCCGTCCAGGCCGGCCATGAGCATCGCGGCGAAGGCGAGGTAGGGGTTGGCGGTGGGATCCGGGAAGCGCACTTCCACGCGGCGGCCGTTGGGGCTGGACACATGCGGAATGCGGCAGGCGGCCGAGCGGTTGCGCGCCGAATAGGCGAGGTTGATGGGCGCTTCGAAGCCCGGCACCAGGCGCTTGTACGAGTTGGTGCCCGGGTTGGTGATGGCGTTCAGCGCGCGGGCGTGCTTGATGATGCCGCCGATGTAGTGCAGCGCGAAGTCCGACAGCCCGGCGTAGCCGTTGCCCGCGAACAGGTTCTTGCCGCCCTTCCACACCGACTGGTGGCAATGCATGCCGGAGCCGTTGTCGCCCACCACCGGCTTGGGCATGAAGGTCGCCGTCTTGCCGTAGGAATGCGCCACGTTCCAAACCGTGTACTTCAGGATCTGCATCCAGTCGGCGCGCTGCACCAGCGGCGCGTAGCGCGTGCCGATCTCGCACTGGCCGGCGGCCGCCACCTCGTGGTGATGCACTTCGCAGTCCACCCCCTGCTGCTCGAGGGCGAGCACCATGGCGTTGCGGATGTCGACCAGCGTGTCCACCGGCGCGACCGGGAAGTAGCCGCCCTTCACCGGGGCGCGGTGGCCCATGTTGCCCGACTCGTAGTCGATGCCGGTGGACCAGGGGGCTTCCTCGGACTTGATCTTGACCGAGCAGCCCGACATGTCGACGGTCCAGGTGACACCGTCGAAAATGAAGAACTCGGGCTCGGGCCCGAAATAGCACACGTCTCCCAGGCCGGTCGACTTAAGGTACGCCTCGGCGCGCTTGGCGATGGAGCGCGGGTCACGGTCGTACGGCTTGCCGTCCTGCGGCTCGTACACGTCGCAGCTGATGTTCAGCACCGGCTCGTCGGTAAAGGGGTCGAGGCGTGCGCTGGTGGCATCCGGCATGAGCAGCATGTCGGAGGCCTGGATGCCCTTCCAGCCGGCGATCGAGGAGCCGTCGAAGGCATGGCCTTCCTCGAACTTGTCCTTGCCGAAGTGCTTGATCGGCACGGTGACGTGCTGCTCCTTGCCGCGCGTATCCGTGAACCGGAGGTCGACGAACTTCACCTCCTTGTCCTTGATCAGCTTCAATACGTCGTCCGGCGTCATCGCCATGTGCAACTCTCCTGAGCGGTTTGTCTAGTGGTAGTAGATGGACCGGCGACACCTGCAGATTCCATGCCAAAGCAGCGCCGAAGATATCTCGTAGGTAGGCGGGAATTCTACCGAACCGAAATGCACCGCATAAGGGCAATCGCTTCGCCGTTGCACAACAAGGGTGCACCAAACTGCACCCGTATAATGCCCTCGATGGATGAGGTGAAGAAGGCCGCCGCCGAGCGCGGCCGCCAGCTCGGCCTGAGCTACGCAGGCGCTCTGACCCCTGCAGAAGCCCATGCCCTCATGCAGGCGGGCGCCAAGCTGGTCGACGTGCGCACGCAGCCCGAGCTCCTTTACGTCGGCAAGGTGCCGGGCGCCGTGGCGATCGAGTGGCAGACCTACCCCGGGAACCGGCCCAATCCCGAGTTCCTCGGCGATCTGGCCGCCGCCGTCCCTAAGGACTAGCCGGTCATGTTCCTGTGCCGCTCGGGGGCGCGCTCGCACGCCGCCGCCGAGGCCGCCACGCGCGCCGGCTGGCGCGAGGCGTACAACATCCTGGAAGGCTTCGAGGGCGACAAGGACGCGGCACAGCACCGCAACACCGTGGGCGGGTGGCGCAAGTCGGGGCTTCCTTGGGTGCAGTCCTAGGGGACACACCCCTGGGGGTCTGTCCCCTATCTCAGTCGACGGTCCATTCCACCCAGCCGAAGTACGCGGTCAGCAGCACCACGATCCCGAAGGCGATGCGGTACCAGGCGAACCAGCGAAAGTCGTGCGTGGCGACGTAGCGGATCAGCCAGCGGATGACGATGGCCGCCGAGAAGAAGGAGGCGACCAGCCCGATGCCCCACATGACGAGGTCTTTGTCCACCAGCAGGTCTCGATGCTTCCAGGCGTCGTAGGCGCCGGCGGCGATGAGGGTGGGCACGGCGAGAAAGAACGAGAACTCGGTGGCGGCACGGCGCGAAAGGCCGAACAGCATGCCGCCGATGATGGTCGCGCCCGAGCGCGAGGTGCCCGGGATCAGGGCGAAGCACTGGGCGAAGCCGACCTTCAGCGCGTCGAGCCAGGTCATCGCCTGCGTGCTTTCCACGCGCGGATGCTTCGCTCCCCGGTCGACCCAAAGGATGATCACGCCGCCAATGATGAAGGCGAGCGCCACCGGCACGGGCTTGAAGAGATAGGTCTTGATGAAGGAGCCGAAGGCGAGGCCGAGCACCGCGGCGGGCAGGAAGGCGACCGAGAGATGCGTCCACAGCCGCGTATCGACGCGAAAAAAACGCGCGCGGTATTCCCAGATCACCGCCAGCATGGCGCCTGTCTGGATCGCCACGTAGAACACGTCCCGTCCCGGCGGTGAGAACTCGAGCAGGTCACCGGCGAGGATCAGGTGGCCGGTGCTCGAGATCGGCAGGAACTCGGTAAGCCCCTCGACGATGCCGAGGATCAGCGCATCAAGCAGGTTTCTCATTGTTCTTGTCCAGGAAGCTCCGGATGGCGCCCCAGAACTGGGGCGCGCCGTCGGTGCTATTGTGCCCCGCGCCCGGGAGCTCCACCCACCGCTTGGGTCCTTTCCAGGCGTCGAAAAGGCGCTTCGAATGGACTAAGGGGATCACCTCGTCGCGCCCGGCGACCAGGCAAAGCAGCGGCGCCGACACGCGCGCCGCATGCGGCAGCGACTCGAATCGGTGCTTGAGCAGCCAGCGCACCGGCAAGAACGGGTAATGGTGTGCGCCCACCTCCACCATGCTGTCGTATGGCGCGACCAGGATCACCCCGCCCACGGGGCGCTGCGCGGCGAGCTGCACGGCCACGCCGCTGCCCAGGCTGCGGCCGAAGAGGTAAATCGACGGGTTGCTTTTCGCAGACTCGTCGTACCAGGCGAGCGCATCGGCGACCAAGGCCGTTTCGGAAGGCGAACCCTCGCTCAAGCCATAGCCGCGGTAATCGACCAGCAGCCAGGACGCCTGGGGCGCGCGCTGCCGCGCTTGCCCCGCCATCCAGGAAACCTGCTCGGCATTGCCGCCGAAATACAGCACCAGCGGCGCGCCGGGGGCGCCCTGCACGTGCCAGGCGTGCAGGCGCGTGCCATCGGCCGCCTGGATGAACACGCTCTGGGCGCCGGGCACGCTTTGCGGTCCCGGCCGCGGATGAAACAGCATGCGCTCCTGCAGGAGGAACAGGCCGAGCACGGCCAGCGCGCCGGCGGCGCCCATCTTGAGCACCGCTCAGGCCGCCGGCACCTGACGACCGAAGCCGGGCGCGAGGCGGCCGGTGGCCTGGTCGACGACCTCCAGGATGCGCGCGCGCGAGTCGGATTTCGACAGCCAGTCGGCGATGCCATGGCGCTGCGGGTCGGGCACGCCGGCTTCGTCGCTGGTGAGCCCGGCCAGCATGATGACGCGCGCCTGGTGGTTGCCCTCGGCGATGAGCGATAACGCGTCGACGCCGTCGGCCAGCCGGCGGGCGAGCAGCCAGGCGGCGTACTTCCAGCGGCCGAGCAGCGCGCGCGAGGCGGCGGCGTCGGGCGCGATGTCCACGCGGTAGCCGCCCTTCTCGAGCACCATCGCCAGGTAGTCGGCCGAGACGCTGTCGTCCTCGGTGACGAGCACGCGCACGGCCTCCTTGTCCGCCATTTCCTCGGCGCGCAGCAGCGGCAGCTCGAAATAGAAGGTGGTGCCGCCGCCTGGGCGATCATCGAAGCCCACGCGGCCGTCCATCATTTCGATCAGGCGCTTGCTGATCGCAAGGCCCAGCCCCGTGCCGCCCTTGATGCGCGAGTCGGCCGAGTCGGCCTGCGCAAAACGCCCGAAGATGCGGCCGCGAAAGGCCTCCGGAATGCCGGGGCCGCGATCGCTCACCAGGACGCGCACCCGCTCGTCGTCCTGCGAGATCGCCACGTCGACCGTGCCGTCGGGCGGCGAGAACTTGGCCGCGTTCGACAGGAGGTTGCTGATGACCTGCATCAGGCGCTTGCGATCGCCGCGCACCATCGCCTGCACGCGCTGCTCCTGCAGCACCAGGCGCACGTGGAAGCGGTCGGCGTAGCCTTGGTTCAGGCGGATCGCCTCGCCCACCAGCGCCTCGACGTCGACCGGCTCGGGCACCAGCGACACGCGCCCGGACTCGATTTTCTCGATATCCAGCACTTCGTTGATGAGATCAAGCAGGCGCTGGCCGTTGCGCTCGGCGACCTCGAGGAGCTCCTGCTGGTCGGCGGCGACCGCGCCCAGCACGCCGCTGCGCAGGAGCTGCAACGACCCGAGGATCGAGGTGAGCGGCGTGCGCAGCTCGTGGCTCAGCGTGGAGGTGAACTCGCTCCTCACGCGCTCGGCGGCGCGCTGCTGGGTAATGTCGCGTCCCTGCAGCACCACCGAGCTCACGCGGTTGTCCTCGTCCGACAGCGGCGTGAGCGTCCATTCGCACGCCACCTCCAGGCCGTCGCGCCGCAGGCAGCGCTCGGCGGTCAGCGTCGCCGGCCGGCCGGCGGCGATGAACTCGTTCCACCAGGTGTCGACCTGCTCGCGCGCGTCGCCCAGGAGCAGCATGGTGATGCAGTTGCGCCCGACCAGCTCCGGCGCGCCGTAGCCGAACAGGTTTTCCGCCGCCGGGTTCATCTCCAGGATGGTGGCGTTGCGGTCCACCTCGAACACCGCGATCGGCGCGCGCTCGGAGAACAGGCTCAGCTTGCGCGCCGCCGCCTGCACCTCGCGGTGCGCATCGAGCAGGCTGTCGAGCTGCTCGCCCAGCTGCGCCTGGATGTCGGCGTTGTCCTCGGAGAGCTTCTGATAGGCCGTGCGCAAGCCGAAAGCCGAGCGGAAAGCCTGCCCGAGCTCGTAGGCGGTGATGACCTGCGCAATGTAGAGCAGCGGCACCGCCGCGCCGAGCAGCTGCTGGAACGGCGTGCCGTGCGCGAACAGCACCACGTTGAACGGCAGCATCACCGCCGCGGCGTAGAGCGCGTACACCCACCACAGCGTGGAGAACATCGGCAGCGCGCCGGCCGTGGCGACCGCCACCACGAAGGTGATGAACGCCTGCTCGTCCGGCCCGCCCGGGAAGAACACCGCCGCGGCGTACCCCCAGCCCGCGCCCAGCGCGGCCGCGCCTATCGCGAGGCGCCGCGTCCACAGCGCCGGCTCCTCGCGCGCCTGCGCGCGGCGCCGGTAGGCCCAGCCCAGCAGCGCGATGCCCAGGCACAGCACGAGCATCAATGCCTGCCAGAACAGCACCTGCTCGAGAGGACGCACGCGCCAGAGAAACGCGCTCAAGATTAGGCTCAGTCCCGCCGTGCCGCCGGCCGCCGGCAGGAGGCGGCCATAAGCGTAATGGCAGCGTTCGCGCAATATCTCCGGGGCTGCGAGATCGACCATGCGGTAATCTTACCGTGTGAAGAAATCGGTATCGGTGAACGAGTTGCGGTTCGGCATGTACGTGGCCGAGCTCGACCGCCCGTGGACCGAAACGCCGTTCATGTTCCAGGGCTTCGTGCTCAATTCGGAGCGCCAGCTCGAGACGCTGAAGAAGTTTTGCAAGTTCGTCACGGTCGATACCGAGAAAAGCGAGCTGCCCGGCTCACCGCCGCCCGTGGCGCCGCGCTACACCACCCAGGTGGCGGTGGAGCACGAAATCGGCCGCGCCAAGACGGCGCATGCGCAGGCCGACCAGGCCGTGCGCGAAGTGGTCGCGGCGGTGCGCGCAAACCGGATGCTCGACGGGCAGCACGTGGAGCAGGCGGTCGGCGCCATGACCGAGAGCGTGCTGCGCAATCCCGACGCGCTGATGCTGTTCTCGCGCCTGCGCGAGAAAGATGACTACACGCACGCGCACGCCATCGATGTGGCGGTGTACATGACCTCGTTCGGCCGCTTCCTGCAGCTGCCGAGCGAGCAGATCTCGCTGCTGGGCTACCTCGGGCTGATGCAGGACATCGGCAAGCTGCGCGTGCCCGACGGCATCCTCGCCAAGCGCGAGCGCCTGAGCGGCGAGGAGCTCGAGCAGGCGCGCCGGCACGTGGAGCATTCGGTGGAGATCCTGCGCGAGACGCGCGGGCTGCCCGACAACCTGGCCAACCTCGCCGCGCTACACCACGAGCGCCACGACGGCAGCGGCTACCCGAAGGGACTGAAAGGCCGGGACATCGGCACCTTCGGCTCCATCGCCGCCATCGTCGACACGTTCGACGCGCTCACCGCGCGCCGGCCCTACGCCGAAGCCGTGTCGCCGTCGACCGCGCTCAGCATGCTGTACAAGTGGCGCGGCACTTTCTTCGATGGCACGCTGGTGGAGCAGTTCATCCGCTGCATCGGCATCTTCCCGCTGGGCAGCGTGGTGGAGTTGAACAGCGGCGAGGTCGGCATCGTCATCGCGCAGAACCTCGAGAAGCGCCTGCAGCCGCGCGTCATGGTGATCCGCGATGCGGCCGGCACGCCGCTCAAGCCGCAGAAACTTCTCGACCTCTCGCGCGAGCCGAAAGTGCG
>DATACE010000298.1:0-1962 GCA_036259215.1 Burkholderiales bacterium
TCGGTGCAGGCGATCCTGGACGGCATGCGCTGGCTGGGGCTGGACTGGGACGAGGGCCCGTTTTTCCAGATGCAGCGCCTTGCGCGCTACAAGGAAGCGGCCGAGCGGCTCATCGCCGCGGGCCATGCCTACCACGACTACATGTCTCGCGAGGAACTGGAAGCGCTCAGGAAAGAGCAGGTGGCGCGCGGCGAAAAGCCCCGCTACGACGGCCGCTGGCGCCCCGAGCGCGCCAAGGGCAGGCCCATCCCCAAGGACGTCAAGCCCGTGGTGCGCTTCCGCACGCCGCAGGAGGGCGAGGTGGGATGGAGCGATCTCGTGAAAGGGCCGATCGTTTTTCCCAACGCCGAGCTCGACGACCTCGTCCTGCTGCGCGCCGATGGCGTGCCCACGTACAACTTCGGCGTGGTGGTCGACGACCTCGACATGGAGATTACCCACGTCATCCGCGGCGACGACCACGTCAACAACACCCCGCGCCAGATCCACATCTTCCGGGCGCTGGGCCGGGAGCTGCCGCACTTCGCGCACGTGCCGATGATCCTCGGCGCCGACGGCGAGCGCCTGTCCAAGCGCCACGGGGCGGTGAGCGTGCTGCAATACCAGGAGGAGGGCTACCTGCCCGAAGCGCTGGTCAATTACCTGGCGCGCCTGGGCTGGTCGCACGGCGACGACGAGATCTTCTCCAAAGACCGGCTCGTGGAGTGGTTCGACCTCGCGCACGTTTCGCGTTCGGCCGCGCAGTTCAACCCCGAGAAGCTCGCCTGGATCAACCAGCAGTACATCAAGGCAGCCTCGGACGAAGCGCTCGCCGCGCTGGTGGAGCCGGAGCTGAGGAAGCGCGGCGCGCAACCGGGCGGCGGTCCCCCGCTTTCGCAAGTGGTTTCCCTGCTGAAAGACCGGGCGAGCTCGATCCTGCAGCTCGCGGATGAAGCGATGCTGTTCTACGCAGTCGAGGTAGATCCCGGAACCCCGGACTGGGACGAGGCCACCGGCCGGGCGCTGCGCATGCTGCAGGCGCGCCTTACCGCCGTGCCCTGGCAGCGCGCGGCGATCGGCGAGGCGCTCAAGGAAGTGGTGAAAGCGAGCGGCCTCAAGATGCCGCAGGTCGCCATGCCGCTGCGCCGCCTGGTCACCGGCCGCACCCAAACCCCTTCCATCGACGCCGTGCTGGAGCTGCTCGGGCGCGAGACGGTGCTCCAGCGCCTGTCGGCTCACCTGAACGAGGACTGAGCATGCGCCGCCTCCTTGCCGCGCTGCTCGTCGCCGCCCCGGCGTCCGCGCTGGCCCAGGCCCTCGAGCCGGGCGAGTGGGAATTCACCTCCACCACGCGCTCGCCGATGCTGCCCAAGCCGCAGAGCGTAAACATGAAGCAGTGCGTAAAGGAGGAGGACGCCGGCAATCCCGAGCGCTGGATGGGGCGCCAGGACGGCAAAAGCGACTGCACGTTCACGCACGGAAAAAAGGGCCCCGACACCCTCACCTGGGAGATGAGCTGCCCGAAATCGAACATGCGCGGCAGCGGCAGCGCGCGCATCGGCGCCGGGACTCTGGACAGCGACATGCAGCTTTCGGGCGAAATGCGAGGCCAGAATTCGAAATGCGCACCCAAATGACCGGCCGGCGCCTGGGCCCCTGCAAAAGCTAGGCGGCAGAGGCTATAATTTCGCCCCTCGGTCGGGGGTATAGCTCAGCTGGGAGAGCGCTTGCATGGCATGCAAGAGGTCACCGGTTCGATCCCGGTTACCTCCACCAACCGACGCAGCACCGCAGTACGGGTCCCCATCGTCTAGAGGCCTAGGACATCGCCCTTTCACGGCGGTAACCGGGGTTCGAATCCCCGTGGGGACGCCATAGAAACAACGGCTTATGCGTAAGCTGCCCGCGCATACGGAAAAAATACGGACACAGCCGCGCTACATCCGGCAGGCATGTATAGGCAGGGCGCGTGTATCCGCCAGC
>DATACE010000299.1:0-3884 GCA_036259215.1 Burkholderiales bacterium
TACCACCCGGTCACGGCCTGAGCTTGAACCGGGCGTCGACCGGCATGCGCAGTCCGTTGGCGAGACGGTTGGTGCGGTTCGCGAGGCCCACCACGGACATCAGCTCCATCAGCATGGCGTCCGTCATTCCCTTGTTGCGCGCCGCGGCGGTGTGCGAGTGGGTGCAGTATTCGCAGCCGTTGGTGGCGCTGACGGCGACGTAGACCATTTCCTTGACCAGCGGATCGAGCGCGCCGGGCGCCATGACCTGCTTCACGTTCTCCCAGACCCGGCGCAGCTCGCGCGGGTCGTTGGCGAGCGCCTTCCAGAAGTTGTTGATCCAGTCGACGCCGCGCGGTCTACGACGACATCATGAAAACGCGCGGCGTGGACTGGATCAACAATTTCTGGAAGGCGCTCGCCAACGACCCGCGCGAGCTGCGCCGCGTGTGGGAAAGCGTGAAGCAGGTGATGGCCCCCGGCGCGCTCGATCCGCTGGTGAAGGAAATGGTCTACGTGGCGGTGAGCGCCACCAACGGGTGCGAATACTGCACCCACTCGCATACCGCGGCGGCGCGCAAGCGCGGCATGACCGACGCGATGCTGATGGAGCTGATGGCGGTAGTGGGCCTTGCCAACCAGACCAACCGCCTCGCCAACGGCCTGCGCGTCGAAGTGGACCCGCAGTTCAGGAAATAGAGCGGTCCCAGAGGTTGGGCAGCGTGGCGTTGTGGTAGCCCGAGACGAACTCGCGCGGCGCGCCGGTGCGCGGGTCGTACACATGGCGGCGCACCGCGCCGATGTTCGCGCCGTACACATGGATGCTCACCGCGACCTCGCTGCCGGCGTTGGACACCACGTGGATGTCGCCGATCGTCGGGGACACCCGGTCGACTTCTCCCGCCCGCACCGCGTGCGAGCCGCTCCTCGCGGTCGGCGATGAAAACTCCTCGCACCTTTCCTCGCCGCGCATGACGCCCACCAGGCCCCAGACCGTGTGATCGTGGATGGGGGTCTTTTGCCCCGGCAGCCACACGAAGCTCACCACCGAGAAGCGCTCGAGCGGGTCGCAGTTCAGCAGGTACTGGCGGTAGCCCTCGGGCGAGGGAACGGCGAATTCCCCGGGCAGCCAGTCGTCGTGCTCGACCAGCTTTTTCAAAAGCGCGGCGCCGGCGTCCAGCATCGCCGCTTCATGGGCGCCCTGGCGTTCCACCAGGCGGGTCATGTCCTGCACAAAGGTCCTGAGCCGATTCATGCGCCCATGATAACGTCGCCCCCCATGCCCGGGAGCGATACGAAACACCCCCAGCGGCTGGGCATCGTCATCCTGCTCGGCGTGGCCACCGCGTTTGCCTCCAACCACCTGGCGGCGCGCTTCGCCTTCGACCACGGCGCGAGCGTGGCGGCCGGGGTCACGGTGCGCGCCGCCTCCACCGCGCTGGTGCTCCTCCTGCTGATGCGGCTGCAGGGGGTGGCGCTCGCGCTGCCGCGGGCGCTGCGCGGCAAGGCGCTCGTCGCCGGGCTGCTCATCGCCGCGCAAAGCTACTGCCTGTACTCCGCGGTGGCCCTTATCCCTCCGGCGCTCGCGCTGCTCGTATTCCAGACCTCGCCCATGCTCTACGTCCTGCTCACCTGGGCCATGGGCAAGGAGGCGCCGCGTTTCAGGGCGCTGCCGCCGATGCTGCTGGCGCTCGCCGGGCTCGCGCTCGCCCTGGATCTCGTGGCCGGCGACGTGGCGCTGCGCTGGACCGAGATCGGCGCCGGGGTGCTGTGGGCCTTCGCGAGCGGCACCTGCATGTCGGTGGTGTACTTCCTGAATGCCCATGCCCTGAAGCCGCTGGACGGCCGGCTGCGCACCTTCGTCATGACCGCGGTGACCGCGGTGGTGGTGCTGGCCGGGGGCGCGGCCGCGGGCAAGCTTGCCCTGCCGGACGACGCGGTGGGCTGGACCGGCCTTGCCTGCCTCACCGGGTTCTACTGCGTGGCGATGATTTCGCTATTCATGGTGCTGCCGCGCGTTCCGGTCACCAGCACCGCGGCCCTCAACTTCGAGCCCATCGCGCTGCTGTTCCTTGCCTGGCTCCTGCTCGGCCACGCGGTCGGGCCGCTGCAGATCGTCGGGGCGGTCATGACGGTCGGCGCGATCGTTTGGCTGGGGGCGTCTAAGCACTGATCACGTCGGGACCGCCCGCGTAAAGCTTCTCGACCAGCGCGGCCCGGCGCTCGAGCACGGCGCGCTGGTTCATGTAGCCCTTGTCGGTGATCTCGTTGGCGTCGATCGACGGCGGCTCGCTCATGATCAGCAGGCGAGCGGGATGGGTCGAGCTTCCGCCCTCCTGCTTCAGCTTTTTCAAACACTCGATCAGCCTGGGTTTGAGCTCTGCCGGCTTCAAATCCCTGGCTGCGGCGCTCAGAAAAACCAGCGCCCCGATCTCGTTGCGGTCGTGGCCGGTGATCACGGCGTCCTGGATCAGCGGGTCGCCGGCGGCGATGAGCTTCACGCGCACGGCGCCTACGCTCACCCACGTGCCGGTGGACAGCTTGAAGTCCTCGGCCACCCGGCCGTCGAACACGATGCCTTTTGCAGGGTCCTCGGCGTCGGCGAAGCGCACGGCGTCGCCGATGCGGTAGAACCCTTCCTCGTCGAAGGCCGCGGCAGTGATGTCCGGCCGCTTGTAATAGCCCGGCGTCACGTTGACGCCCTTCACGCGCACTTCCAGCTTGCCCGCCGCCGGCACCAGCTTCAGCTCGCAGCCGGCCACCGGCAGGCCGATGACGCCGGGCCGCTCCATGGGAAAGTGCACCGACGTGGCGAGCGGCGCGGTTTCCGTCGAGCCCCAGGCGGACAGCATTGCAAGGCTCTCGGCGCCCTCGTCCCTCGCCAGTTTCACGATTCTCTGCCACAGGTTGAGCGGCAGCGCGGCAGCGGCGTAGAACAGTACCTGCAGGTCGCGGAAGAAGTGGCGGCGCAACTCCGCGTCCTGCTCCAGGAACGGCAGCAGCAGGTCGAAGCCGCGCGGCACGTTGAAGTACAGGGTGCTCGGCACCTCCTTCAGGTTGCGCACCGTGGTCTCCACCAGGCCGGGCACCGGCTTGCCGCCGTCGACGTACAGCGTGCCGCCGTTTCGCAGCACCATGTTGAAATTGTGGTTGCCGCCGAAGGTGTGGTTCCACGGCAGCCAGTCCACCACGACCGGCGGCTGTTGCTCCACCAACGGCCAGGCCTGCGCGAGCTGCTGCTGGTTGGCGCACAGCATGCGATGCGTGTTGACCACGCCCTTCGGCGTGCCGGTGGAGCCGGAAGTAAACAGGATCTTGGCGACCGTATCCGCGCTCACCCTCAGGTGCGCGCGCTCCAGCGCCGGCCCCGGGCTCGTCTCCAGCAGCGCCTCGACCGGCGTCGGCTTCGCGCCTACGGCGTCGAGCGCCGCGGCGAATTTCTGCGGATCGGCCGTGTATACCAGGCCCGGCCGCACCAGATCGAAGATGGATTTGAGCTTGCCGAAGTCCCTGGACATCAGCGAGTAAGCCGGCGAGACCGGCGCCACCGGCACGCCGACGTGCATGGCGCCCAGCGAAAGGAGCGCGTGGTCGATGCCGTTGTCGGACAGGATGGCGACCGGCCGCTCGGGACCGAGCTCCCGGTCGAGCAGCGCCTGGCCGATGCGCTGCACCGCGCCGTACGCTTCCCGATAGCTGGTTTTCCTCCAGGAGCCTGAAGCAGTCCTTTCGGCGAGAAATACGCGCTCTGGCGCATTGTCGGACCACTGCACCAGCCACTCGGAGATGCAGCGCGCGTAGGAACCCAGCTTCTGCGGCGAGCGCAGCAGGATGCTGCCATCCGCACGGTGCTGCCGCTCGACCTTCGGGGGGGCGAACTTCATAATCGGGCTCATGAACCCGAT
>DATACE010000300.1:0-29675 GCA_036259215.1 Burkholderiales bacterium
TACTTCGCGAAAAGCGCCTGCCAGTCGGCTTCGGACAGCGGCGGGATGGAGCCAATAAGCGGCTGCCACTCGACGATGGAAAGCCCCGAGCGGGTGAGCCGCGTCACGCCGCCCACCAGCACGACGACGAAGACGAGCGCCGCGCACAGGAAAAGCCATGCGGCGACCGCGCGTCGATCGTTAGCGGTCATGCGCGGATTATCCCCGAAGCTAGGGAACCAGCAGCACCGGCACCGCGCTCAGCGCGGCGCTCTTCAGCGCCACCGAGCCGATCAGCGCATGGTGCGCGGCGCCCAGGCCGCGCGTGCCGGCCACCACGAGATCACTCGAAGTCTGCTCCGCCAGGGTACGCAGCTCGAGGGCGGCATCCCCTACGCTCAGATGCAGGTGATGCGCGATCTTCTCGCGTGTGAAGAGCTCCCGCGCTTTCTGCGCCGCCTGCTCGCCTTCCTGCGTGCTCCACTGGCCGATCACGTCGTCATGCGGCGGCAGCACCGCCTCCAGCATCGTGAGCGGCTGCTGCGCGTAGACGAGGTGCACCTCGAGCTCGCCCAGCCAGGCGCGCCAGGCCGCCAGGCGCTCGGCGGCGCGCAGCGCCGGCGGCGAGCCGTCCATCGCCAGCAGTACGCGCAGCCGGCGGCCCAGGCCGCCGGGCAGGCGGTCCTGCGGCTTCACCAGGAGCACCGGCGGGCCATTGCCGTGCACCACGCGCAACGCCACCGAGCCGAGCGCGAAGCCCTGGAGCGTGCCCTCCCCGCGCGTGCCCATGACGACGAGTTCGGCCTCAAGGGACCTTGCCTTGGCGAGCACGCTCGGCGCGACCGGCCCCACCTGCACGTCCGCCTGGGGCGCAAAGCCGGCGGCCGCGAGGCGCGCGAGCGCGGGCTTGAGCAGCGTGCGCCCGGCATCAGGCGCCTGGGCCTGCACGTTGAGAAGCGCGAGCGAAAGCGCGGCCGGGTCGCCGGCATAGCCGGCGAGAAGCTCGGCCGCCCGCAGCGCGGCCGGCCCGCCGTCGAAGGGGAGGAGAATCGGGAAGCCGGGCACCGGGCAATGCTAATGCCGATCACCCGTCCATGGCGAGCAGGCCCTGAGCGCGGCGCGGGCCCGCCGCCGCCGCAGCCGCACCAGCACCGCGATGCGCCAGACGAGCAGCGTGGCGAAATAGGCGCTCACCCCGCCCACTGTCGCAAACACCGCCAGCCCGACCATCACCTGCACGCCCACGCCGGCGAAGCGCTGCCACCAGCTCGGCTCGATCACTTCGGCGACCTTCGCCTCGTGCACCTCTTCCTCGATCGCCGCAGCCTCCGCCTCGCTCGCGGGCTCGCCCAGCAGCGCGGCGCCGACGCGGTAAGCCGCCACGAAAATCGGCGCGTAGGTGAGCGGATTGGACACCAGCGTGCTCACCGCGGCCACCGGCAGGTTGGCGCGCAGCAGCACGGCGAACAGCGCGGCGCCCGCGATCTGCAGGACCGGGATGAGAAAGCCGAAGAATACGCCGATGCCCACGCCGGCCGCGACGCTGCGCCGGTTGAGCTGCCACAGCCAGGGACGATGCAGCAGCGGCCCGAGCCACCGCAGGCTTTTGTTCGAGCGCAGCTTCTCGGGAGTCGGCAGCAGGCGGCCGAAGCGCTTGCGCGGCATCTACCTTACCGACCAGCCAGGCCGCGCCGAGTTCATTGCGGGCAGAATGATCTAGGGAAGCCAGCCGCTGCGTTGCACGAGCTCCATGATGGCAACAGCGGCCTGCTTGGGCGTGCCGCGGTCGCCGTGCACCGTGAGCTGCGGCGCGCTCGGCGGCTCGTACGGCGCCTTCACGCCGGGCAGCGCCGCGCCCTTCCGGTAGAGACCCTTGGTGTCGCGCGCCACGCACACCTCGAGCGGGGTATCGACGTACACCTCGGCGAAGCGCGCGATCGCCTTCCTCGCCAAATCGCGGTACGCGCGCCGGTTTGCCGTGGCGTCGAAGATCACCGGCCTGCCTTTTGCAACGATCAGCGCTCCCACGGCGGCGAGCGTGCCGTAGAAATAATTCCGGTCCACGTCGTCGTAGCGCGGATACGGCGTGAGCTGCGTGCGCATCACGTCGGATTCGAGCACCGCGGCATCGACGCCGCGCGCATGCAGCTGCTCGAGCAGCGCGCGCGCGATGGCGCTCTTGCCCGAGCCCGACAGCCCGGTAAGCCAGACGGCGAAGCTCAGAGGCTCACCCGCGTGAAATCGAAGCGCTCCTGCGCCAGCACGCCGAGCACGAAGTCGAGCAGGCGCCGGCGCAGCTTCTCGTCGAGCGCGGGATACCACAGAGGATTGGCCATCACCAGGCCGCGGAAGGCGATGAAGGGCGCGGCCACCTCGAGCAGCCCGGCATCGCCCGAGCGCTCGAGGTAGCGCTCCCAGAAGCGGCGCCACAGCTTCTCGAAGGCGCCCTCCAGGCGCCCGGAGCGCTGCAGCGAGAAGAACAGGTAGTTGAGCGCGAGACAGGTGACGTCGTCGGCCGCCTCGCCCCACTCGCCGCGCGAGCGGTCGAGCACGCTGAAGTCCGCGCCGTCGCGAAACAGCAGGTTCCAGGGGTGGAAGTCGCCGTGCACCTGGCACAGGCGCTCGCTGCGGGCGTTGATCTTCCAGCGCCAGTCGACGCAGCGCTTTTCGATCTCATTCAATGCGGAAGAAAACTCGCGCGGATAGCTGTCGTCCACGCCGAAAATGCACTCCCCGTGGCCGACCAGCTCGCGAATGCGCCGCGCGTACAGCCCGGCCTCGGTGCCGCGCACGCGGTGGATCTCGACCAGGTAGTCGCACAGGGCATCGCTTCGAAGGACATCCTGCTCCGTCGCTTCCCCGGAAGCCCGTATCCGCAGCAGGTCGTCCGCGTATTCGCGGCCCTCAACGAACTCGGCGAGCATGAACAGCTCCTCGGCGTTGCCCAGCGGCTCGAGCGCGCCGCCGGCGCGCACCGCGCCCACGTCGAGCGAGGCGACGTGGCGGGGCAGGCGGGCGAACGCCTGGTGCGCCCAGAGCAGGCTCTGCGCGCGATCGGACATGTGCTCGTGGCCGAAGGGGCCGGGACGCACCGTCTCGATCACCGCGCGCCGCGGCTGCCCGTCGAGGGCGTAATCGACGCGCAGCGGGATGCCGTAGCCATAGCCCTTGTCGCCCTGTCGGCCGCCGCCGAGGGGCGTGACGCGCACCGCCGACACGGAACGGCCGTGCACCCGGGCAAGGTAGGCCTCGAGGGCCGCCGGCGAGAACGGCGAGGCGGCTTTCATGCCTTCCAGTGTAGAGCCAACGAATCGAAATCGCCTGCCTCTTAAGGCTGCCTTAAGCGCGCGGCGCCGATAAAGGGAAGCGCCACATCAGCAAAGGAGACGCCCATGACATTCCGATCATGCGTGCGCTGCCGCGCCAGCACCGGGTCCGACGTGCTTGAAAGCGTGGCCGGCGAAGCCGGGCCGATCGCGCTCACCCTGGAAGGCATGCCGATCCTAGCCTGCTCGAAAGGCCACCGGCAATTCCTCCACCCGCAGTTTCCGCGCCAGCTGCTCGAGCACCTGCTGGAGGAGGACGAGAGCCGGCTGCCGGCCGGCGAGGAGCAGGGCCTGCTGCGCAAGCACTATCATTGCGGCGCGTGCGGCGCGCGGCTGGAGGCGCAGCCCGACCACCGGGAAACCTTCCGCTTCGACCTGGCGCTCGACGACGCAGGACCGTTCCGCGTGGCACTGACCGCGCCGGTGTACCGCTGTCCCGCGTGCTCGAAAGAGCAGGTGCATTCGCTCAAGGAAGTGCGCAAGCGCACGCCCGAGGCGCTTACGCACGCTTTCCAGGCCGCGGGGATCCCGCCCGCCTAGCCGGTTAAGCCGCGGCAGGCCGGGACCGGCTACTTGGCGATCGCGACGTTGTCCGGCACCGACTCCACGGGGTAGCCGCGCGCCACCCACTCGGGGAACCCGCCGCGGAACCAATAGACCTGCTTGTAGCCGGCCTTGATGGCGGCGACGCAGGACTTGTAGCTCTTCCAGCACTCGGCGCCGTTGCAGGCAAAGATCACCGGCTTGCCCTTGTCGCCGGCCTTGTCCACCTCGAAGCGGTCCTTCGAGAAATCGAAGCCGACTTCCTTGGGGCTCTTCTCGCCGTAGGGCAGCCACTTCGCTCCCCGGATATGCTTGTCCCGGTACTCGTCCTCGGAGCGGGTGTCGTAGAGCACCGCGCCCTTCTTCATGAGCGCAATGACCTCATCGGCGCTCACGATCTGCGCCCCGTCCAGCACTCGCGGGGTGAAGTAGCCGAGCGTCGAGACGTAGTCGTACTCCTTCACCGTGATGGGCTGCATCGTGCGTACGTCGAGGCCGGCGAGGTCGACGGCGGCGAGCGTCCTGGCGTTCGGGGAGAGAAAGGCGGAGCGGATGCGGTCTTTGGTCCTGGCGTCGAGCGTGCTAAGGACCGCGACGCCGGTGGTCGGCGCGCCGCGCGTCTCGAACAGGATGCGGCCCTTGTTCTTCGCGATCCACTCCTCGGCCAGGCGCCGGTCGGCGACCGCGAGATCGGCCTGGCCGAACTCGAGCGCAAGCAGCGCCGCCTCGTGGTAGCGGAACTCGCGCACCTCCTTGAAATGCGACTTCGCCTGCACGCCGCGGGCGTTCATCTCGCCGCGCGCGAGGTAGGTGGCGAGCGAGTCGGCGGGCGGCAGCGCGAGGCGCTTGCCCTTCGCCTGCTCGATGGAAGTGATGCCGCTCGCCGCGCTGGCGATGAACACCGCCACCTCCTCGCCCGGATACCGCGCGACCGGCTCGTAGCCGTAGCGCACTGCGCTGCCGATGACGTGCGCCGGGCCGATCATGAGGTCGGTGCCGCGCGAGCGCGTGCGCTGCAGCTCGCGCGTCAGGTCGCGGCCGAAGCTGACCCTGACATCGGCGCCGGTGGCCGAGCCGACGTACGTGGCGAGCGTGCGGTAGCGGTCCATGAAAGTGGCGGTACTCAGCTCCTCTCGCGGCTCGGCGGAGATGCTGACCTTGAGGGGAGCGCCGGCCGAGGGAAGGGCGGCGGTGCCCGCGAGGAGCAGGGCAAGGACAGGAAGCTTGCGCATGTCGATCTCGAATATGTTGTTGTGATCAGATCTTAGGCTTACCGCGAGAAACCGGGTGGCGGGTTTGCAGCTGGCTGTGAAAAAATGCGCATCGACCCACCCGCATGGAACTACCAAAGGGAGTAGGCATGGCCGCGCACGAGGGATATCACGAGCAGGAAAAGGAATTGAGGCCCGAAACGATCGAGATGCACCGGGCGATCGTTTCGCTCATCGAGGAGCTCGAGGCGGTGGACTGGTACCAGCAGCGCGTCGACGCATGCCGGGACCCCGAACTGAAGGCGATCCTCGCGCACAACCGCGACGAGGAGAAGGAGCACGCCGCGATGGTGCTGGAGTGGATCCGGCGCAACGACCCGAGGTTCTCCAAGGAGTTGAAGGAATACCTGTTCACCGACAAGCCGCTCGCGCACGAGTGAGCGCAATTCGCCTGCTTTAGGTCTCTAGTTCCGATGGGGGGTGGCCGCTCTGCGCCACCCGGAGGGCGGTTCCAACCGACCTACGTTCGCAAAAGAGCGCCCGAAAACAGGCGGCACTAGGTTCGTCCGATGGACTGGCGCCGCATTCCCTTGCGTCGAAACGTGGATGCGAGCACGTGGACGCTGGGTTTGAAAGTGCTGCTGCTGGCGGTGTTTATCGCCGCGTCCAACGACGGCGCCTGGCAGCGGCTGCAGGGACTCGCGGCGCCTTCGCAGGCGGCCGCGTTTCTCGCCCTCTGGGGCTTGTCGGCCGCGGCATTGTTCTGCGTAGCCTTCTCGCCGCACCGCTCGTCGCGCTACTTCTGGACCGGGGTGTTTGCACTGTGCTCGCTGGTCGCCCAGTCCTATTCGCTCATCACCGGCAGCTACCTGCGCCTCGCCGATGCCGAGCAGCTCCTCGGGCTGCTCGCCTTCGCCGACAACGTGCTCGACGCCTACGCGGGTCCGCTGCTCCTGGGGGCGCTGATCGGCGTGATCGGCATCGTGGCGCTCAACATGCCGCCGTTCTGGCCTGCCCGCGGGAGGCCGAGCCGCAAGTGGCTTGCCGCGGCGATGCTGCTGCCGTGCGTGCCGGTGGCCGCCACGGCGGGCGTGCTTTACCTGCGCGGCGGGCACGGCACCGACGGGCTGCCGGTGCAGTTCACCAGCCAGGCGTTCGCCCTGGTGCTGGGCCTGGAGAAACTGCTGGCCGGCCCCGAGCCTGAGCGAAAGCCGGTCGCCATCGCCGCCGCGAACAAGGCGCGCGCGAGGACCGTCATCGTGATCATGGACGAGAGCGTGCGCGGCGATCTCCTCGACATCAACCGCCCGGGCGGCGCCTATTCCGGGCTGCTGGCGCATGGTGCGGCGATGGCCAACTTCGGCGTCATGTCCTCGATCGCCACCTGCTCGACCGCCAGCAATGCCGGCTTTCGCTACGGCATCTCGCGGCACAGCCACCTGGACGACCTGCGCCGCAACCCGTCGATCTGGCGCTACGCGAAAAAGGCCGGCTATCGCACCGTGTATGTCGACGGCCAGCGCCACGGCGGCGGATTGATGAACCTGATGAGCGTCGAAGAGCTCGCCGACATCGACCAGCATATCCAGCTGCCTTCGGACACCCGGCCCGTGGACCGGGACATCCAGATCGCCTGCAAGCTGAGAAGCATGGTCGAGCGCGGCGCGCAACCCACCTTCGTATACGTCAACAAGATGGGCGCGCACTTTCCCTACGAGGGAAAATATCCGCGCGAGCGCGCGCCCTTCCAGCCGGCGCTCAGGCGCACTTACTTCGGCAACGAGATCGATCCGAAAGACGTCGCCTGGCCGCATAACGAGGACCCCGACACGCGCATCCGGACGCGCAACTCGTATCTCAACGCCGTCGCGTGGAACGTCGGCGGCTTCTTCGATACCCTGCTTCCCGGTCTCGACCTGTCCGATGCCGTGCTCGTGTACATGGCCGACCACGGGCAATATTTGAACGAGGACGGCAAGCCGGGATTCCGTTCGCACTGCAGCACCGGCGAGGCTCCCGCGGCGGAGGGGATGGTGCCGCTGGTAGTCCTTACCGGGATCGCGCCGATCAGAGAATCGATGGCCCGGGCGGCGCAGAAGAACCGCGACCGCGCAAGCCAGTTCAACGTTTTCCCCAGCGTGCTTGCGCTCCTCGGCTACCGCCCGGAGGATATCGCGCGCTCGGCCACGCGCGAGCTGCCCCTGGAAGCCGACCTGCCGCCCGGCCAGCAGCAGTTCCTGTCGCGGTTCTTCGTGCGGCTCGGGCGGGGTCCGATATGGAACTCGATCGGGCGGGACCTGTCCCTAGCCGCGGACCAGCAGCACGGGCACTGAAGCCGTCCTCACCACCTGCTCGGCATCGCTGCCCAGCACCATGCGGCGCACGCCGCGCCGGCCGTGCGTACCCAGCACGATGAGATCGGCGCGCTGCTTTTTCGCTTCTTTCACGATGGCGTCCGCGGCGGCGCCGCCGACGGTCTCGCGCAGCACGCCTTTCGCCTTTAGGCCCTGCTTCTGCGCCTCGCTTTGGGCTTTCGCCAAGATGCGCTTGCCGCCCTCGCGCAGCGTGGGCACGAGGTCGGCCATGGCAGCGCCGCCCTCGGGCATGGCAAAAGCGTAGAACTCGTTCACCACGTGGAACACGCACAGCTCGGCCTCTTCGGACTTCGCCAGGCGCACCGCCTCGCGCAAGCCCTTGGCGGCGGCCGGGCTGCCGTCCACGGCGACGAGGATCCTACGATAGGCGTTCATTGCGATCGGGCTCCATGCTCGAGGCAAGGCTACCATGGGTGATTCCTCAATAGAATGGCGCGCATGATGGTGCGCGTCATCGACACCGGCATCCGCGGCGGCCGCGAGAACGTGGCCTTCGACCAGGCGCTGGTCGAGGGCCACGGCGCCGGGCGCATTTCGGACACGCTGCGCTTCCTGCGCTTCCGGCCCAGCGCGCTGGTGGGCCTGCACCAGATGCTGAGCCATGAAGTCCGCCTGGACTATTGCGCGCGCCACGGCATCGAGGTGGGGCGGCGCATTACCGGCGGCGGCGGGTTGTACTTGGACGAAGGCCAGATCGGCTGGGAGCTGGTGCTCCAGCGCCAGGGGCTGGGCAGCGACCTCGGCGCGATCGCGGCGCGCGTCTGCAGCGCGGCCGCCGCCGGGCTGCGGCGCCTGGGCGCGCCGGCGGAATTCCGCCCGCGCAACGACATCGAGGTGCACGGCCGCAAGCTGAGCGGCACCGGCGGCCTGATCGAGGGCCGCACGCTGTTCTTCCAGGGCACGTTGCTCATCGACTTCGATCCGGCGCGCATGATCGAGGCGCTGAAGGTGCCGGTTGAGAAGCTCGCGCGCCGCGACCTGGACGACGCGCGACGCCGCGTCACCACGCTGCGCGAGGTACTGGGGCGCGTGCCGCCGCTCGCGGAGATCTACGCCGCCCTGCTCGAAGGCTTCCGCGAGCACCTGGGCCTCGAGCCGCAATGGGGCGAAGCCTCGGCCGATGAGGAGCGCCTCGCGCGCCGGCTGCACGACGAGGAGTACGGCACCGAGGCGTTCGTGCATTCGGTGGATGCGCCGGGCGCGCAAGCCGATCAGGTGTCCGCCTCGCTCGTGCGCCGCGGCGGCTCCTTGCGTGCCGACCTGCGGCTGGAGGGCCCGGCGCGCGGGCGCATCCGCGAGGCGCTGATCACCGGCGATTTCTTCGTCAGCCCGCCGCGCACGGTGTTCGACCTGGAAGCCGCGCTGCGCGGCGTCGCCGTGGCCGAGGCGGGCGCAGCGGTGGAGGCATTCTTCGCGAAGGGCGGCTGCGAGCTGGTGGGCCTGGATGCGCGCGATTTCCGCGAGGTGGTGGAAAGCGCACTGCAGCAGATCACGCTACAGGCGGCGGGCCGCACGCTGCGCGGCCACTGGCGCGGGCCGCCGCCGGGCGAGGCGCCGACGCTGGTATTCCTGCACGACGCGCTCGGCAGCGTGCGGCTATGGCGCGACTTTCCAGACCAGCTGGTGCGCGCCGCCGGCTGCGGCGCGCTGCTCTACGCCCGCTGGGGCTCGGGCGACTCGGAGCCCTTGGCGCCGCCCTACTCGGACAACTACCTCCTCGACGAAGCGACCGCCTCCCTGCCCGAGGTGCTGGAGAAGACCGGGGTGCGCGACGCGGTGCTGGTCGGCCAGTCCGATGGAGCGTCCATCGCGCTCGCCTGCGCCGGCCAGTTCCCCGCGCTCGTGCGCGGCGTCATTGCCATGTCGCCGCACCTGTTCCGCGAGGGAAAGACCCTCGCGGCCATCGCCGAGCAGGTGGCCGACTTCGAGCACGGCGACCTGAAAGCGCGCCTGCGCCGGCACCACGGCAAGAACACCGAGCCGCTGTTCCAGCGCCTCGTGGACGTCTGGACCGCGGAAAAAGCGCAGTGGAACCTCGAGCCTTACGTCGCGAAAGTCCGCTGCCCGGTGCTCGCCATCCAGGGCGAGGACGACGAGTTCTTCTCGGCGGTGCAGCTCGCGGCGCTGGCGCGCCTGCTGCCCGGGCGGGTCGAGACGCGGCGCATCCCGGGCTGCGGGCACTACCCGCTGCACCAGGCGCGCAACGAGGTGCTCGCCGCCTCGATCCGCTTTATCCGCGCTGCTACGGCTTCAGATACGCGTAGCCCTCGGCTCGCTGCAAGCGGCTGATCTCGGCCACGCCCGAGGGCACGAACTGCACTTCGGGAAGAAACTGCTCGCGCTTCAAGCCGCGCTCTCGCAGGGTGATCTCGCACACGCGGAACTTCACGCCGGAAAGCTCCAGGTCCTCGACAGCGCCGCGGAACTCGTTGCCTTTGGCGGTTTTCGCGCCTTTCATGAGGAAGTCCACGCCACCGGCATGCCCGATCACCACGATCACGGCCTTCGGATCCGCCTCTAGATGGTTGCGCAGATACTGGAGCGCCCTTGACGCCTGCTCGTTTCCTTCGCTCAGGTGATAAACCGCCTGCCCGTGGGCGGCCGCCGACAAAGCGAGCAGGAAGGCGAAAGCGAGCGCCCTCATGTCCGCGAGAGCCGCCAGTACTGGTATTTCATCGTGGCTGCAGAGCCGGCGACGATCGCAAGGAAGGTCATGATCGAGCCCAGGGCGAGCGTGGAGAAGCCGGAGATCGCCTGGCCGATGGTGCAGCCCAGCGCGGTGATGCCGCCAAAGCCCATCAGCATCCCGCCGACCATGTGGTTGGCGGTGTCCTCGGCGTCGCGAAAGCCTTCCCAGCGGAAGCTGCGGGTCGCGAGCGCGTAGGCGGCCGAGCCGGCAATGACTCCGAGCGCCGAGGCAATGCCGTAGGTGACGATCTTCGACTTGTCGGTCCACAGCATGAGGTACTCGAGGGTAAACGCCATGGGCGAGACGAACGAGAACGACTCCATGCGCCCGGTGTTCGTGGCGACGAAAGCCTCCTGCAGCGTATCCGGGTCTTCGGCCACGTGACCGATCACGCCGCTCACATACCAGCCGCCTATGACGACCAGCCCGGTCACCACGCCCCCCAGCGTGTAGTCGAAGCTCGAGCGGAAATCCTTGCTCTTGTAGATGAAGGCCAGCATGCCGCCGCCTACCAGCGCGGCGAGGATCGCCGTCCACGCGGGTTTGCCGATATTTGAAACTGAAGCAAGCAGCGAGGGCAGATCCTGGCCCTGGGGGATCATGATCGCGGCGCGCTCCAGCACGTTGACGCGAAAGGCGCCGAACAGGCCGCGCAGCGTCATGTAGGCGGCGATGCCGAGGAACACGTACACCACCAGCGACTTCAGATTGCCAGTGCCCACCCGGATCAGCGTCTTCGACCCGCACCCCGAGCCCAGCGTCATGCCCACGCCGAACAGGAAGCCGCCCACGAGGTAGGACAGCCAGGTGAAGTTGGGCGTGGCGTAGATGGACTTGGAGTAGTCCACCAGCCCGGCCACCTGCAGCGCGCTCGAGCCGAGCAGCGCCACCGCCATGGCAAGCAGCCACATGCGCAGGCGGCTGGTGTCGCCCATGTTCATCCAGTCGGACACCGCGCCCATGGTGCAGAAGTTGGTCTTGTTGCCCACCGCGCCGAAGATGAAGGCGAGCAGGAAGGCGCCGCCGGTGACGTAGGGGACGAGCTGCGCAGGATTGGCTTCGTTCATGGGCGCCAACTATACAATCGCGGCATGCAGCTCATCGAGGACCTCGAGCGGCGCCTCGCGCGCGAAGAGAGCCTGTTCCAGGCGCAGCTCCTGCGCGAGGATATCGCGCGCCTGCGCCGCCTCCGGGACATGGCCACGGTGCTCGAGCGCAACGAATTTCTCGACAAAGGCATGCGCGTGGGCTGGACGCCCGGCGATGGCCGCACCGCCGAGCTGCGCGAGCCGCTGGAGGCGTTGCTCGACGCCGTGTACCGGAAAGACGACCCCGGCATTCGCGGGTCCTGGCAAGCGCTGCACAAGGCGCGGATGGAGCGGCTGCTAGGCTGCCTGTCGGCGCCGCCGCCGCAGCCCGCCGACTAGGCCGGTCTTGCTGCAATACACCTCGTAGAGCGCGGCGAGCAGCGCCGGGGCTTCCGCGCCGGCCAGGGCGTAGAAAACCGCCTGCCCGGCGCGCCGCGGCTTGACCAGGCCGCGCTGGCGCAGCAGCGCAAGGTGCTGGGACAGCGCCGACTGGCTGACCCCGGCCACCTGCTCGAGCTCGCCCACCGATTTCTCGCCCTCGGCGAGCTGGCACAGCACCCGCAGGCGTACCGGGTTGGCCATCGCCTTCAGCAGGCCGGCGGCGCGCAGGGCGCGTGCCTCCAGCTCCTCGAGGTTCATCTGGGTGACCGGGTCGGCGCGGTTCATGGCGTGCAACCGCAGCCGGCGAAGCCGTCGGCCGCCATCTTCGCCTCGTACTTTGGCGCCACCTGCGCTCCGGGCGTGAGCGTGGCTTTCACCGCCGCCCAGTCGGCCGGCTTGAGCACGACCAGCCAGCCTTTGCCGTAGGGGTCCTCGTTGGCGAGCGAGGGCTTGCCGATCATCTCCTCGTTTACCGCGACCACCGCGCCGGCCGCCGCGGACTTGGCCGGCCCGACCCACTTGCCGGACTCTACCGTGGCGCAAGACTTGCCCGCGTCGACCGAGCGCCCGACCTTCTTGGGAGTGAACGCTACCAGCTGCCCCGCCATCGACGTGGCCACGGTGGTCATGCCAAGCCTGACGTTGCCGTCCTCGGCTTCCTGGTACCAGATGTGGTTGTCCACGTCGTACAGGAGCTCGTCGGGCAGGTGGCAGCCCCGCACGTTAGCCATGCGATTTTTCCTCCATGCGCGATTCTTGCCGCAACGGCCGCGAGGCGCAACAGAAGTCCCCGAGCCCTTCCACCTCGAGCTTGCCCTGCACGAACAGCTCCAGGTGCTGCACCAGCATGACCATCATTTTTTCCCGATATTCGGTGCGTTCTTTCTCGAGAAGATTGTAGTGATAGGCGATCTCCCGGCAGGTTTCGCGGCAGGCGTTGAAGCTCGGCACGCCGCGCGCGCCCTGCCGGTGCAGGGCGAGCAGGCGGAAGCCCTCGATCTTGTCCCCGGTGGGGACCTCGCCGCGGGCCTTCACCCACTGCTCGAGCACCGCTTCGGCGCGGGCCAGCAGCTCGTCGCTCATAGGATTTTTTTTAAAACCTCCATACCATCCGAGACGTTCTCATGCACGCCGAGCTTGCGCGGCGATACGCCCAGGGCGACGCCGAGGAGCTGCGTGAAATAAAGCATCTTCACGGTCGTCTTTCTCCCGAGCACCTTCTCGGCGCGCACCTGGTGCATCTCCAGGCCCGAGTGGCAGGTGGGGCATTCGGTGGCGATGACCTCGGCACCGGCGGCCTCGGCCGCCTGCAGGATATTGAGCACGAGGCGCGTCGAGGTGTCGCTGTCGGACAGCGTGTGCGCGCCGCCGCAGCAGGCGGTCTTCAGCGGAAAGTCGACGTTCTGCGCGCCTGCGACGGCGAGCAGGTCGTCCATGAAGTGCGGCTGCGAGGTCGATTCGCTGCCGGCGCCCTGGTCCTTCTCCGGAAAGATGTGGCGCGGGCGGGTGTACATGCAGCCGTAGTAGTTCGCCACCTTGAGCCCCTTGAGCGAGCCCTTGAGGCGGCGCTTCAGCTCTTCCTCGCCGATGCCGTCCTTGATCCAGTCGAGGGCGTGGATGGTCTCCACCTGGCCGGCCTGGTAGGCCTCGTGGCCGGCCTTCTTCGAGATGCGCTCGACCACCTCGCGCGAGCCCGCGTCGTGCGCCAGGTCGTACTCCGCCTTCTTCAGGTTGTGGTAGCAGCCGTTGCACGGCGCCATCACGACCTTCGCCTGCATCTCGTTCGCCGCGATCGACATCACGCGCGAGGAGAGGTAGGTCTGCACCTTCGGGTCGATGTTCTTCACTTCCATCGCGCCGCAGCAGTTCCAGTCCTTCACCTCGTCGAGCTTGAGGCCGAGCGCCTTGCCCACCGCCTTGGTCGACTCGTTGTAGGCGTGTCCGGTGCCCTCCAGCGCGCAGCCCGGGTAGTAGGCGACCTTCTCGTACTTATTCAAGGTTCAGCGCCTTTCGTTGTTTCGATTCCTGCTCGTCGATGTACTCCTGCAGCGCTGCGCTTGCCTTGCGCCACTTGCGAGTCCGAGGGGTGAAAAGCGTCTGCCACGCCATGGCCAGCCCCTGCCTGAACGGCAGGCGCCGCGCCACGCGCTTCACCATCTCGATCAGCCAGTCCTGCGCGAGCGGCTGGCCGGTGCGCTTGAAGAACTCGCGGATGGTGCGCCCCTCCTCGATCTTGCCGGTGGCGATCACCTGTTCGGAGAACACTTCGTCGAAGATCATCGACTTAGACTTGGGCGTGTGGCCCTGCAGCTCCAGCCAGTGCGCGGTGGCCTTCATCACGCCCTCGGGAAACACGTCGCGCGGGCAGGCGTAGGTGCACTTGTTGCACGACACGCACTGCCAGATGATGTCCTTGTCGCGCAGCAGCTCGGATTCCATGCCCATGCGGATCAGGTAGATCCAGTAGCGCGGGTTGAAATCCGGGTTGACCGCGTTCACCGTGCACGAGTTGGTGCACGAGCCGCACTGCCAGCAGCGATGGATGTGCTCGCCGCCGGGCAGCGCCGCGATCTCCTCCTGCAGCGCCTCGTTGTAGTCGGTGACCACGCGCGACTCGATGAACGTGCTCCAGTGCCCGGAGACGTCGATGCCGTCGATCACCAGCTTGTCGTGCGTCTTCAGGTTCTCAGGCCGGATGAGCGACTTTTCGTGGATCATTGAACGACCTCCGCCCGGCCGTCGAGCGCCTTGAGGCGCGTGCGGCCGTTGGGGTTCACGCCGTCCAGGCCGAGGATGCGGCGCGTATGCAGCATGGGATCTTCCGGGGTGGCGAAATCGGCGCGCAGGTAGGTGCCGCCGCGCTCGCCGATGTAGTCGGCGTACACCTGCGCGCACAGCACGTCGACGTAGAGCAGCACGTCGCGGTACACGCCGTTGGCCGTGAGGTACTGCGAGAGCTCCTGGCGCAGCTGCACGAAGCTGTCGTAGCCGTCGGGCACCTCGAGGCGGATGTGGTCGATGTCCTCGGCGTGCCAGATCTCGCGGATCACGCCGGTGTTGGTGCGCCGGTCCCATACCCAGCGCGTCATCAGCGGATAGCGCTCGGGATCGGAAAAATGCAGCAGCTCGGCCGCCAGGTCGCGCACCCAGCGGTGCTCGCGGTCCCCGGGGAAGGCGCCGCAGAACGCCGCCATGCGCCCGTCGGCCTTCGACGTATCGTCCCTGCGGGAAAGGAGCGCTTCCACTTGTCCCCGGAAAAAATCGAACTTCTCGGGAAGGAAGTACGCCCCTGCCCGGCGGCGCACGGTGGCCATGTGCGCGCACAGGATCTTCAGGTTGCGCAGATCCAGGCCCTCCCCGACGGCGTCGCGAAACAGCGCCGCCTTGATGCGCAGCGCCTCGATGTAGGCCTCGACCCCGCCCTGCTCCTCGGCGCGCGCCACCAGCGACTCGAGCGCGAGTTTCAGCTTGGGTCCGGAAAGCTGCAGTTCCATCCGCTAGGCCGCAACCGGCGCTTTCCGGTTGACCAGCGCGAAGGCCGCCATGGCGGCGGCCCGGCCCTGCGCGATGGAGTCGTCGATGGTTTCGGGGCCGGTGGCGGCGCCCGCGGTGAACACCCCCGGGCGCGAGGTTTCGCCCAGCGCGCCGTAGCTTCCCTTGGCGATGTGGCCGTGCTCCTGCAGCTTGACGCCGAACACGCCCGCGATCGACTTGTTCTCGACGTTCGGATCCATGCCGATGGCGTGCACCACCATGTCGAACGGGATGGTGATCGGGCGTTTCACCAGCGTGTCCTCGCCCTTCACGATCAGCTTGTGGCCGTCGGAGGTCACCTCGGCGATGCGCGCCTTGATGTACTTCACCTTGAACTCCTCCTGGCTCTTCCAGTAGTAGGTCTCGTTCAGGCCGTAGGTGCGGATGTCCATGTAATAGATGTACACGTGGCAGTCCGGCAGCTCCTCGCGGATCTCCATGGCGATGTTGCAGGAGACCGTGCAGCAAATCTTGGAGCACCACTCGCGGCCGATCTGGCGGTCGCGCGAGCCCACGCACAGCAGGATCGCCACGCGCTGCGGCTTGCGCCCGTCGGAGGGGCAGCGCACGCCGCGCCCGGAGGAGATCATCTGCTCCACCTGCGTGGTGGTGACCACGTCGGGGAAGGTGCCGAAGCCCCATTCGGGCTTGTTCACCGAGTCGAAGTGCGTGAAGCCGGTGGTCAGGATCGCGGCGCCGGCCTCGAGGGCCGTGCCGTCCGAGAGCGTCGCCCGGAACGCGCCCGGCTCGCCTTCGAATCGATCTAGTCTTTTCCCTTTGTGAATGGAAACCAGGGCGCTTTCTTCAACGCGCCGCACCATCCCGCCGATGGCGTCCCGTGCCCACTCGCCGGAAGGCACGATCTTGGCGTAGCCGGAGATGATGGGCGCGCCGCCAAGCTTCGCTTCCTTCTCCACCAGTACGGCGCGCTGGCCGACGCTGGCAAGCGCATGGGCGGCGGCGAGCCCCGCGGGGCCGGCGCCCAGGATCAGAATGGGCTTCACGTGATGGCCTTTACAGGGATATAGCCCGGGCCGGACGTGAGCATGCGGCGCGGGTCGTAGAGGTTTTCGGCCTTGCCCGTCTTGATCTCCTCGAGATAGGCGACGAATTGCGCCTTCTTTGCCTGCCAGTCGATGCCCATCTTGTCCATGAGGAGCTCGGTGGGCGAGGCGTGCCAGTGCGACTGCACGATCTTGTACGGGTGCGCGCCGCAGGCGAGCGCGGCGAACTGGCAGTCGGCGAGGATCGGCAGCTCGTAGCCCTTGCCGGCGGCCTTGCCGATCCACTGGTTCTTGTCGAGCGTGGTGATGCAGCCGGTGTCGTGGCCGATCATGACGTCGGCCTGCGCCTCCTCCACCGCGACCTTGATCTTGCGGTCAATGGCGAAGGAGCGCGTGAACTCGCGCTCGGAAATGATGTGCCGGAAGCCGAAGCCGCAGCAGTCGTACCAGGTGGAGTAGTCGATGACCTGGGCGCCCAGCGCCTGCATGAGTCCGGTGGAATTCGCCAGGCGGTTGCCGCCCAGGATGCTGTCGTCGTAGATCGCGTCCTGCGGCATCATCTTGTAGACGTGGCAGGCCGGATGGATGGTGGCGCGGATCTGGCTGCAGTCGATCTCCTGCAGGTTGGCGATGCGGCCGCGCATGACGTGCAGCCACTCCGAGTAGTGCACCACCTCCTCGGGGATCAGCAGCTTGCCGTCGACCAGGCGGCCGAGCTTTTGCAGGATGGCGCGCACCCGCTCGCGCAGCTTGGCCGAGTGCAGCAGGTAGTTGCGTACCTCCTTGTAATTGCCGAAGGAGGTGCCGCAGTGGACCAGCGGGTAATAGTAGGACTCGGGCAGGCCCTGCGCCTTGGCCGAGACGAAGGCCTGGTGGAAGTTGCGCAGGAACACCGCGGCCAGGCTCTCCAGGTTGCCGATCCCCGAGCCGTGGTAGTTCCAGGCGGTGCACGAGGTCTGGTCGGTCTCGTCGAGGTACTCGATGTCCATCCTGTTCATCAGCCACAGGAGCGACGCCGGGTAGCCCGGGATATTGCCGCACTGGCCGCAGGACTTGTGGTGCCACAGGCGCTGGGTGGGGATTTTCTTGTCCCAGCCGTACAGCGTCTTCACCATCACCGGCTGGTGCTCGTCGGCGACCCGGTGCACCACGATCTCGCCTTCCTTCTCGAGCTGCCACATCACGTCGCGCACGTCCTCGACGCGGTCCTTCTGCGTCAGCATCGAGCGCCGGTCGATCTTCTGCTCCACCCAGGAAGTGGCGATCTGCGCCTCGGCCGGGGACAGGTTGGCATCGCGCCACTCGGCGCCGTGCCCGGTGAACCGCTCAGTCATCGTCTTTCTCCTCTTGCTCGGCGAGGAAGTCCTTCCAGTCCTCGCGCTTCTCATCCATGATGTCCGTGATCACGTCGAACAGGTTTTCGTCGATCCCCTCGAGCTGCTTCAGCACCCCGGTCATCTCCCAGATGGTGTAGAGCTCGATCGAGGTCTTCAGATTCACCTCCCACGCCGTCGCGGTGGTGTTCAGCGTCGGCATGGGGATGGCCTTGCGCAGCAGCTTGAGCGGCGCCTCCACCTTGGAGACGTTCGGACCCCAGTCGGCGAAGTGGTCCTTGTTGATCATGTCCGGCGACAGCTGGTTGCCGGTGGAGATGAGCTTGAGCATGACGCGCGAGAAGGGCCGCAGCACGTTCTTCGCCGACTCCATCTGGTGCTTGATCGCCGTCTCGCGCATCAGCATCACCAGCCCGCCGGGCGAGTTGCCGAACGGGCAGCGCGCGGCGCAGGTATAGCACTGGGCGCAAGCCCAGATCTTTTCCTGCATCGCGTCGTAGATGCCCTCGAGGTTCTCGGTCCACAGGAGCTGCACGATCTCGCGCGGGCTGAAATCGTAGTAGTGCGCCGCCGGGCAGGTGGCGGTGCAGATGCCGCAGTTGAGGCAGCCGTTCAGCTCGTGGTCGAAGCGCAGGTCCGACTGCAGGTCGGCGAAGATCTCCTCGAGCTTGGCGCGCGGCAGCGGCGCGTTGTCGGCGACCGGGTCGCCGATATGCTGCTGGACGCGGCTGGACACGGGCAGCCCGGCTTCGGCTTTCGGCATCAGTAGGTCATGACCTTGGCATCGTTCTCCATCACCTCTTCGATGAGGTGCGCGCCGCCGACCACGCCGGAGCACTCGGGAATCAGGTCGCCCTGGGTCATGTCGAACAGATCGAGGTTCGGCGAGCAGCAGTAGAACTTCACGCCCGCCTCGTGCGCTTCCTTGATGAAGTCGTAGACCGACTTGGGCGAGCCTTGCTTGACGAACAGCTTCTCGGCAACGCCCTTCTTCATCAGGCGGCCGGCGGTGGCGGTGCAGATCACGTCCACCTCGTAGTCCATGGCCGCGGCGACCGAGGCCTGGAAAATCGGCGCGCCCAGCTCCTCGCCGTTGCGCGGATCGGTGTTCGCCATGACGATCACCAGCTTCTTGCTCATCGGCTGCCTCCTCGGATGAAGCAGAATATATTAGAGAATTCTAAAGTGCAAACGGAACTACCTACGCCGGCGGCTTGATCCAGCCGGTGAGCTGCACCACGCCGGTCATGATCGGCACCAGCGCGTCCTCGATGCTGCGCTGCACCTGGCGCAGCCGGGCGAGACCCGCCTCGATCTGCAGCGGCGCCTCCTCGAACTCCATGATGAGGTCCTCGACCATGGCCACCTTGAGGCCCGGGTGCCCGGCAAAGCCGAGCGCGCGCTCGCCCACCTGCCACAGCGCCGGCCTGCCGCGCTCGTCGCGCGCCAGCACGCGCGCGCCGGCCGGCGGCACCGGCCAATCGCGCATGTAGACGGCGAACGAGTACTCCTCGGGCAGGTAGCCGTTCAGCGCGTCGCTGGAGGTGCGCCTCGCCGTGCCCACCTCGAACGCCAGGGGCGAGGCTTGCGCGCCCCCGCCCGCCGCGATGGCGAGGATCTGCGCGCCCAGGCCGAAGCCCAGGATCGGCTTGTCCTGGGACAGGGCCGCTTTGGCGAGCGCCACCTCCTCTTTCAGCGTGGGTACGTCGCGGGTGCCCGCGCTGCCCCACGGGCCGCCGCCCAGGAGGATCAGGCCGTCGCCGAGCGCGTCGGCGGCGGGCAGCGGATTCTTGCCGGCGAACGGGCGCGAGTAGCGAAAGCGCACGCCGCGTCCCTCGAGGTGATCCTCGATGAGGCCCAGGTACTCGGCCGAGTTGTGCTGCAGCACCTGGACGCCCTCGACCGCCCGGGTGGGCTCCCCCTGGACCGCAATCGGAATAACCTTCATGACCTTTCAATAGGTCTTCAGCTGCTTGCGGATGGTGCGCAGGTCGTTGCCGTTGGGCGAAAAAGGGTAGCTCGCGATGTTTGACGGCGGCGAGTCACCGTAGGGGCGGTCGCAAGCGGAGACGTCGTCGGCGAACTTGCCGGGGCAGCCGGAAGTACGAAACGCCGTACCTTCTGCAACGATCTGGTTCAGTTCACTTTCGGCGAAGCCAAAACCGGTGACGCGACCCTGGCCGTCGAACTGCATTTTCTCCACGCGGCCGCCGCGGTAGTCGATGAGGTAGCGCGCGAGCTGCACGCGGCGCCACTGGTCGCGCGGCGTGGCGGGCAGGTGGTCCATGAGCGAGCCCTTTTCCGGGAAGAAGCAGAACATGTGGCTGTGGCCGCCCAGGTCCACGAGCTGCTGCACCAGCGCGAGCACGTCGTATTCGGTCTCGCCCATGCCGACGATGATGTGCGCGCCGAATTTCTGCGGGCCGAAGATGTCGCGCGCATCCATCAGGATCTCCCAGTACTTCTTCCAGCTGTGCGGCGACTGGACGCCCTTGCCGCGGGTGCGCTCGAAGATTTCGGGCGTGGCGGCGTCGAGCGCCACCGTGAAGATGTCGGCGCCCAAGTCCTTCAGCTGCTTCACGTCCGCGCGCGTCATGGTGGTCGGATTTGACAGGATCGACACCGGGATGGCCTGCGGGTCGATGCGCTCGGTCCACTTCTTCAGCACGCTGCGCGTGTCGTCGTCCGAGCGCGGGTGGGTGATCATCGAGATGCACATGCGGTGGAAGGCGCTCGCGGCGCCGTCCTTCGCGACGATGTCGATGGTGGTCTCCAGCGGCACCGCGGGCCAGTCGACGCGGATGAAGTTGCGGTCGGCGTAGTCGCGCTCGGCCTCCCGGTGGCGCGCCAGGCCGCAGTAGGCGCAGTTGGCGCGGCAGCCCTCGGGATAGGTGAGCAGCAGGTTGAGGCAGCGCGTGCACGAGGTGCGGTGCATGCGCCCGGGCGCCACGCCGAGCGTGATTGCGGCCGCGGTGGACATCTGCACATACTCCGGCGAGCGCATGTTCGGCGTGAGGATGTTGTAGTTCGGCCGGTACACGCCCTGCGGCGCCACGTCGTTCGTCTTCACCCGGGCGCCGTTCTTCAGCTCGATCGGGATGACGCCGGGTGCGCGCGGCTGCATCGGTTCGGTGGAATGCTCGTAGCAGCTCATGTCTTGCCTAGGTCCAGTACTCCGGGTAGGCGATCCAGCCGCGCCGCAGCGCGGCTTTTTCGGGTTTCGCATCCAACAATTCACGCCGCCGGCGCAACGCGCGCTCGAGCGCGGCGCCGTACAGCTCTTCCAACTCGCCGGCGTAATCCTCCGGCGCGCGCGCTGCCGCTGCGGCGCCGGCGAGGCGCCCCGAATGCACCGCGGCCGCAATGCCGGCGCCGGTCACCGGATTGGCAAGGCCCGCGGCATCGCCGGCCAGCAGCACCAGGGTATCGCTCAGGTATCCGAACGGCGTCAGCATGCCGCCCACCGGGATGGCTCCTCCGGTGGTGGCGGACACGCTGCCATCCACTCTTCCATCGTTCATGAGCTGCGCGTGCAGCCGCGCGACAGTCGACTTCAGGCGCGCCTTGTGCTGCGGGCTTACGCCCGCGCCCAGGTTCGCCGCATCGCCTTTCGGAAACAGCCAGCCATAGCCGCCGCGGATCTGCGCGGAGAGGAAGATATCGGTCGCGGTGCAGGGCCGCGTCAACCCCACCGTAATCTGCCGCGTCTCGACCAGCTCGGTGTTGACGCTGCCGATCGCTTTGCCGGCGCGCGAGCGCGGCCCGTCGGCGCCGATGATGACCGGCGCCGTGAGCCTTTGTCCGTCAGCGAGCTCCACCGCCCCTTCCGCGGTCACCCTCTTCACAACACCGGAGAAGCGGACCTGCGCGCCCGCGCGCCGCGCCTCCTCCACGAGCGAAGCATCGAACGCAGCGCGATCGAGCATGCGGCCCGGGAAATCGGGCCTGAGGTCGGGCGCGTCGTCCTCGACGAAGGTCGCCATGGCGTCGATGCGCTGGCGCACCACGCCGGCGAGGTCGGCGTCGATCAGGGCCGGCACCAGCTCCGCGCATTGCACCGGCACGCCCGCGCACTCCCGACGGTCGAGCGCGATCACCCGGCAGCCGCGCCGCGCGGCCTGCGCCGCCGCGCTCGCGCCCGCCGGGCCGAGCCCGAGGACGAGGACGTCCGCCGTTTCGGTCATGCGTGCACCGCCGGGCGCGGGTGCAGCTTGATCGTCCTGCCGGTCTTGATGGAGCAGCAGGCATGCTCCTGCGCCGCCGGCCGGCCGATGGCCTGCGCCACGCCGAGCGCGCCGTCGGCCGGGAACGCGATGCCGTCGAGGCCCGCCATCACCGCGTACGCGTCGGTGACGCGCCGGTGCATGCCGGGCGGCCGCGCGCAGCCCAGCAGCACCTGGCGGTCGGCGATCCGGCTCCTCGCCTCCAGGAAGATCCTTCCGATATCGGAAGTTCCGGGGGTGGCAAAGCTCCCCGGCTTCGCATAGAAGGGCATGATCACCACCAGCACCAGCGAGTGGATGCGATGCCGGCTGACGATGTCGAGCGCCGCCGGCTCGCCGAGGATGCGGCCGTAGTGCAGGCCGATCACGATATGCGGCACGACCTCCATCGACGTTTCGCACAGCGCGGCGAGCGTGGCCTCGAAATCGGCCACCGGCCGCTCCAGGTGGTAGACCTCGCGGATGGTGTCCTGCGCGCCGATCACGTCCATCATCGCGGTATCCACGCCGGCCGCAGCCATGCTGCGCGCGCGCGGCGCGTCGAGGAGGGCCGAATGGATCGCGATCTTGAGGCCGGGATGGTCGCGCTTGAGCCGCTCGATCACCGGATAGAAGCGCTCGTAGCGGATCTCGTTGCGCTTGTTCGAGCCCCCGGAAAGCAGGAAGCCCTGCAGGTCCTGCGTGGCGATCATGTCGCGCACCTTGCGCTCCAGCATCTCGGGGCTGATGGCCGGGATCATCGGCTCGAGGATCTTCGCCTGGCAGTGATCGCAGTCGAGCGCGCAGGCGCCGGCGGTCACCGAGAACGCCGGAAAGCTGTTCTTGCCGCAGCCTTCCAGGTCGCAGCTCGAATAGGACTTGAAGGTGGGCGTGGAAAAGCGGATGGCGCGCCCGACTACGCGCGGCGCCGCGCGCTCCAGCTCTTCGACCAGCGCGCGCTCCAGCGGCGCGTCCTCCAGCGCCTCGAGCGCCGCCGCCCTGTCATACCAGCTCATGGATCTCCTTTCGCACCGCGCCGCGGTTGGGCGCATCGGCCAGCGTGCTGCGCCAGCACTCGCGCACCTCCTTGTCGTCGATCAGGTCGCAGCTCAAAGGTTGAAGAACGGCCTGCGCTTGCGGGCTCAAGGTTGCGGGAACGGCTCGCCCGCAAAGGCGGCCCCACAGCCCGGCCCAGTGGTGGCTGCCGTAGGCGGCCTGCCGGTAGATGTCGTGGCCGACGAACACCGGCGGCAGCATGGCGAAGCGCTTACTTGCGCTTCATGAAGAAGGTGAACTCCTTCTGCGCCTCGGCATGCGAGAGCAGCTCGTTCCCGGTCTGCTTGGAGAAGGCCTGGAAGTCCTTCACCGAGCCCGGATCGGTGGCGAGGATCTTGAGCACCTGGCCCGACTGCATGTCGTTCAGCGCCTTCTTGGCGCGCAGGATGGGCAGGGGACAGTTGAGGCCGCGGGCGTCGAGTTCTTTGTCGAAGTTCATGAGGAAATACTAATATGTAAGTCAGGGGAAGTCATCAGCGCCCCCCTGGCGCCGGGTTGCGCAGCGCCGTGGACTTATTCGCCCTTACGCCGCATGATTTCGTCCCTTAAGCGAAGATCAAAAGGAGCCCGGCATGAGAACCGCCACCCGTCTTTTTCTTGCCTTGCTTGCCGGCGGACTCATGCTGGCGCCCCCCGCCACGCAAGCCCAGGTGCAGAAAAGCGAGCGCCATAAGGTGGTCCTGCAGGTGAGCGACAACGATCCGGCGAAATGGAACCTGGCGCTCAACAACGCGCGCAACATCCAGCAGGATCTGGGCAAGGACAACGTCGAGGTCGAGATCGTCGCCTACGGGCCCGGCCTGGGCATGCTGAAGGCCGAATCCAAGGTGGCCGACCGCCTGGCCCAGGCGCTCGACAACAAGGTGGGTCTCATGGCCTGCGAGAACACCATGCGCAACACCAAGGTGGGCCGGGACGACATGTACGGCGGCATCAGCTACGTCGACGCCGGCGTGGTGCACATCATGAAGCGCCAGCGCGACGGCTGGGCGTACGTGCGGCCCTGAACTAGCAGGAGGTCATCGCCGACCGGCAGCAGGCAGGCCGAGCGCCTCCCGGGCGATGCCGTCGAGCAGCGCCTCGACTTCCCGGAGGGCCGCCTGCGACCGAACGTTGCTGTCGGCGCGCTGCGGACTGCGGTAGGAGACGAAGACTTCTTCGGGCTCGTCGGCCTTCGCGTACACCACGATGCTGTAAGGGCACAGGGCGACGTTCGCCGGGTCGGCCTCCATGCTCTTGCGCGAGAGCGCCGCGCTGCAGAACACGAAGGCCTGCGCATCCGCGTAGATCTTCTTCGCCGAGCCGACGTCCTTGCCGGTGCGCTCGAGCATCCGGTTCACGTACGAGTGGAAGTCGACCACCAGCCCGCGCCCCTCGATGGCCAGCCGCACGTCGTCCAGCACGTCCTCGAATTTGCCCTTCGTCGAATAGCTCTTTATCGTCATGACGGTCTCCAGTCCATGGCCGCCCGGAAGGCCGGGCGCGCCTGCATGCGGCGGTGCCAGTCGGTGGCGTGCCAGAGCTCGAGCATCAGCCGATCACCGCATGGTCTATCATGGGGCGGATGAAAAGAGTCGTGACCGCCGTCGTCCTGGCGCTGGCCGCGCAGCAGGCAGCGGCCCAACCGGTCCTCGTGCCGATGAAGCGCATGTCGCTCGATACCGCGCTCAAGGCCGCGCGCGCCGCGCTTGCCGCCTGCCGCAAGGAGGGCGTGCAGATCGCCGTCACGGTGGTCGACCGCGGCGGCCATCCGCAAGCGGTGCTGCGCGATGCCTTCGCACCGGACCTGACGCTCGACGTGAGCCGCGGCAAGGCGTACGCCGCGCTGTCGTTCGTCGCGCCGACCTCGCAGCTGGAGAAGCGCTTCACCGCGCCTTTCGGGCCGCCCGCAGCCGCTTCACGGCCGCTGGTGATCAGCCCCGGCGGCGTGCCGGTGCAGGCCGGCGGCGAGCTGGTGGGAGCCATCGGTGTGAGCGGCGCGCCTTCCGGGGAGGTCGACGAGCGCTGCGCGCGCGCCGGCTTCGAGGCGATCCACGAGGACCTCGAGCTCGGCGGCTAGCGTGAGCTAGCGCCCGAGCCGGCCGCCTTGGCGATGAAAACGGCGACGGCCTCGATCTGCTCGGGCGTCAGCTTGTCGGCGAACGGCGGCATGACGCCCGAGCCATTGCGCAGCACCTGCAGCGCGCGTTCCTTGTCGGGCTTCAGCTCGTCGAGCGACGGGCCGAGGGTGCCGGCCGCACCCGCCGCGGCCAGCGTGTGGCACAGCGCGCAGGACGGCTGCGCGATCTGCGTAAAAACGCGGCGCCCGAGATCATCGGCGCGCGCGGCGGGCGGCGAAGCCAGCAGGAGGGCGAGCCCTCCCGCCACGAGCAGCCTCACGTCACCGTGACTTTCACCGAGTGGTCGCGCCAACCGTTGTGCGCGTAGCCGCGCTCGTTTTCCACCCGCAGCTCGGGCTGCACTTCGCGGCCGGCGTGCGCCCGGCTGGAGAGCACGTACGAGCCCGGCTGCAAGCGGGCCTGCAGCGTGAACTGCCGCCAGGCATAGCGCCCCAGGTCCGGACCGAAGAACTGCGCCCGGTTCCAGGTCTTGCCGCCATCGAGGGACACGTCGACGCCAGTCACCGGGCTCTCGCCCGAGAAGGCGACGCCGTAGATCTGCGCTACGCCGGCGCGCATCGGTTCGTCGCCCGCAGGATGGGTGATGAACGACTTGAGGTTCATCTCCCACATCGAGGGCTGCGCCGGGGTGCCCTTCTCGCCGATCGGCCGCACCCGGTAGCCGGAGCTCTGGATGGCGGCGCCGGTCTGCTCGGGCGTAAACGCCAGGCGCTTCACGTACTTGACGTTGTTGACGCCGTAATAGCCGGGGATGATGAGCCGCAGCGGACCGCCGTGCGCAAGCGGCAGCGGCTTGCCGTTCAGCTCCCAGGCGAGGATCGCCTGCTCCATCGCCGTCCAGGGCACGGAGCGCTCCACCATCACGGTCTTCGGATCGATGCCCGGCGGGAGGGTTTCGCCCCCGGTGCCGGTCATGTAGCGCATGCCCTGGCGCACGCCGCCCAGCTGCGCCACGACCGCTTTCAGCGGCACGCCGCTCCACAGCGCATTGCCGGCGGCGCCCACCTTCCACTGCGAGCCGCTCGCCTTGTGTTCGAAGAAGCCGCGGCCGTTGCCCGAGCACTGCAGCACCATGGCGACGCTCGCGATGCCCATGCGCTTCAGATCCGCGACGCTCAGGCTGCGCGGGTTGGTGACGCCGTCGAACTCGATCTGCCAGGCGTCCGGGTTCGCCGTGACCGAGGCGTCCGGCGGCGACACGTTGTTGCGGATGAACAGGATGTCGATGTCCGTGATGCCGCTCGTGCCGAAGGCCCCGCGCTTGGTCTCGATGCCGCTCGCGCTGTGCACGATGAGGCGGCTCGCGTCCTTGAACGAGGCAAAGGCCGGCAGCGGCTTGGCAGCGCCCTGGGCGAGGCCTGCCGGACTGAAGCCGGCAAGGCCCGCCGCCGCGCCGCCCGCGCCTGCGGCGAGCAGCCTTCGGCGGTAGGCATCCACTTCACGTTTCACGTCTGGCATGTCCATGCTCCTTGCTGTGCGCGTCGATGGTCCCATTGTAATCGGCGGCCGCGCAGCGGCTTGTTCCGCATGTCCGATTGCAGGTCAGCAGGTGATATTTCCCTCGATGCAGGTGACCGCGCGGCCGCCGAGGCGGATCGCGTCGGCTTCGATGCGCACCGAGACGCGGCCGTCGCGGCCGAGCTGCATGCCCTGGCGGGCGACATAGCGCTCGCCGAAGCGCTTGGCCTGGTTGGTCTGGCGCAGATACGCGGCGACGCTCAGGTTGCCGCTGCCGCATACCGGGTCCTCGGGAATGCCGTGCGCGGGGGCGAAGGAGCGTACGTGGATCGCGGTTTCGCCGTCGTCCGACGGCGCGAACAAGGTCACGCCGGTGGCCTCGTGGTCCAGGGAAAAAAGCGCGAGCGCGGCCATGTCGGGCTCGAGCGCGGCAAGCTTGCGCGCGTCGGCCATCTCGCCCACCACCCACACCGGGCCGAGGTCAATGCGCAGCAGCTTCGAGGCGAACGGCAGGGTCCTGCGCACGTCGCTCACCTTCGCCTGCGGCCCGCGCAGGAAGATGCCCGCTTCCTCCACCGCGAGCTCGATGATGCCGGCGCCGCACTCCTGCGTGAGCGCGGCTTTGCGGGCCACGAATCCCGATTCGAGCGCGGCGTGCGCGCTGCCGAGGGTCGGGTGCCCGGCGAAGGGCAGCTCCTGGCGCGGGGTGAAGATGCGCAGGCGATAGTCCGCGAGCTCGCTTCTTTGCAGGAAGGTGGTCTCCGACAGGTTCGTCCAGCCGGCGATGCGCTGCATCTGCGGCATGTCGAGCCCTTCGGCGCCGATCACTACCGCGACCGGATTGCCGAAGAACGGCTTGTCGGTGAACACATCGACCTGCTTGAAGGAAAGCTTCTGCATGGGATCTCCCTTCAGGGGGCGGAGCGGCGCGCGAAATGGCGCGGCCGGAAGCCGAAGGCCAGCAGGCAGGCGCCATAGACGGCGGCGCCCAGGGCAACCAGCCCGATGACCGCCGGCACTTTCAGGCGCCAGGTCGCGCCGAGCCACCAGCCGGGCTCGCCCATGGTGGTGAACAGCACCACCGCCATGAACGCCACCGAAGCGGCGACCTTGAGCAGGAAAACCGGCCAGCCGGGCTGCGGCGCGAAGATGCCATGCTTGCGCAGCATGCGGTAGAGCAGGCCCGCGTTGAGGCAGGCGCCCAGCCCGATCGCCAGGGCGAGGCCGGCGTGCTTGAGGGGGCCGATGAAGGCGAGGTTCATCGCCTGCGTGGCGAGCAGCGTGAGCACGCCGATCTTCACCGGCGTCACGATGTTCTGCCGGGCGTAGAAGCCCGGGGCGAGGATCTTCACCAGAATCATGCCGACCAGGCCGACGCTGTAGGCGATCAGCGCCTGCTGCGTCATCCACGCGTCCTGCGCGCTGAAGCGGCCGTAGTGGAACAGCGTGGCGATGAACGGCAGCGCCAGCACGGCGAGCGCGGCGGCGCTGGGCAAGGCGAGCAGCACCGTGATGCGCAAGCCCCAGTCGAGCAGCCGCGCGTACTCGTCCTGGTTGGCGGCGGCATGGTATTTCGACAGGCTGGGGAGCAGTATCGTGCCCACCGCCACGCCGAGCACGCCGGCCGGCAGCTCCATCAGCCGATCCGCGTAATACAGCCACGAGACGCTGCCGGTGACCAGGAACGAGGCGAACACCTGGTTGATCAGCAGCGACACCTGGCTAACGGACACGCCGAAGGCGGCCGGCGCCATGAGCGTGAGGACGCGCCGCACGCCGGGGTGCGAGAAGCTCAGGCGCCAGCGCGGCATCACGCCCAGCCGGATCAGGAACGGCAGCTGGAAGGCGAGCTGCAGCACGCCGCCCGCGAACACCGCCCAGGCGAGCACCAGCACCGGCGGGTCGAAATGGTGCGCGAAGAAAGCCGCACCGACGATGAACGAGACATTGAGCAGCGCGGGGGTGACCGCCGGCACGGCGAAACGGCTCCAGGTGTTGAGCACACCGGCGGCGAGCGCAACCAGCGAGATGAAGACGATGTAGGGAAAGGTGATGCGCAGCAGCTGCACGGTCAGCGCGAACTTCTCCGGCTCGCCGACGAAGCCCGGTGCCGTGACCGAGACGATGAGCGGCGCCGCCGCGATGCCCAGCACCGCGGTGGCGACCAGGGCCAGGAACAGCAGGGTGCCGACGCTGTCGATGAGCGAGCGCGTCTCCTCCGGGGTACCGGCCTGCTTGTAGCCGGACAGGATCGGCACGAAAGCCTGGGAGAAAGCGCCCTCGGCGAACATGCGGCGCAGCAGGTTGGGGATCTTGAAGGCCACGAAGAAGGCGTCGGTGGCCAGGCTGGCGCCGAAGATGCGGGCGATGAGGAAGTCGCGGGCGTAGCCCAGCACCCGGCTGACCATGGTCAGGCTGCTCACCGTAGCCAGGGCCCGCAGGAGGTTCATGCGTGGGCAGGGGCGTTCATGCTAAACTCCCGCCCCTTTCAGGACATCCAGTACATGGCCAACATCAAATCGGCGCAGAAACGCGCCCGTCAGGCAGTCGAGCGCCGCGAGCACAACATGAGCCTGCGCACCACGGTGCGCACGGCGATCAAGAACGCGAAGAAGGCGGTGGCCGGCGGCGACCGGGCGGCGGCGGAGAAGGCGCTGCACGAGTCCCAGCGCATCATCGATCGCGTAGTGGCGAAAGGCATCCTGCACCGCAACGCGGGCGACCGTCACAAAAGTCGCCTGGCGCAGTCCCTCAAGACCATCAAGTAACCCGTAAGCGGCATTTCCCCCGCGCTGCACCGGGAAGCGGCAAGGCAGCGGCTCGCGAAATTATACTGAGCCGGGCGCATGCCTAAGCTTTCCTGCCGCATCCTGGTCATCAACGACGAGCACCTGGTCCTTCGCGAGTTCGTGAAGGGCCTGAACGCCGCGGCGCGCTCGCTCGATAATCCGCTGGGCATCAGCTTCACCGGCGTCACCACCGCGAAGGAGGCGCTCGCCACCATCGAGGCCGACGGCGACCTGCAGGCGGTGCTGGTCGACGACACGCTGTATTCGCTGTCGAAGAAGAACGGCAGCGACTCGAAAAAGCAGCTGCAGATGTCGGCGCTGGACCTGGTGCAGCGGATCTCGCGCTTCCGGCCCCTGCTCGACGTCTACATCCTCATCGCCCAGGAGAAGGAAGACGACGTGGTGGATGCGCTGTTCGCCGAGTCGGTGGACGGCTACTTCTACCGCGAGGAGCGCGATTACCGGGGCATCTACCGCATCCTGAACGCCCAGATCCAGGAGCGTGCGCGCACGCCGTTCTACGACGCGCTGAAGAACTACGTGTGGATGACGAATGCCCCGGCGTGTGCCACTGGTCCTTCGCCAT
>DATACE010000301.1:0-2730 GCA_036259215.1 Burkholderiales bacterium
GCGGGGGATTTCGCTTTTTGTCCCAACAACCACACCCAGCTCGTCAAGGCTCGGCCGCCGCATTTTCAAGGGGGCATTTTCGTTGCATTAAGTCTTTGTTTTCCGATATACTTCGCGCCTTTTCCGCAGCCCAAGAAACCAAAGACGCGCCATGAAACCAGGCATCCACCCCGAATACCGGCCGGTGATCTTTCTCGACACCAGCGTGAACCACGGCATCCTCACCCGCTCGGCGATCGATACCAAGGGCCGCGAGACCATGAAGTGGACCGACGGCAAGGAGTACCCGGTGGTCAAGCTCGAAGTGTCCTCGGAATCGCACTCCTACTACACCGGCAAGCAGAAGATCGTCGACACCGCCGGCCGCGTCGAGAAGTTCAAGCGCCGCTACACGAAGAAGACGGAGAAGAAGGCCGAATAGGTCTTCGGGGGTAATGCTCCCCCGCTTCGCCCTTATCCGGCCGGACCAGCCGTTCACGCCCGCGACGCTCGCGCTGGTGGCGCTGGCGTTCGTGCTGCCCGGGCTTGCCGACCACGACCTGTGGAAATCGCACGATGCCATCGGCCTGGGCATCGTCTACGAGATGGCGCGCAGCGGCGAGTACATCGTGCCGCGCGTCAGCGGCCTCACCTGGCTGAACGACCCGCCGCTGTATCACTGGGTGGCCGCCGGCTTCGGCAGCCTGCTCGGCTCGGCCATGGAGTTCCACAATGCCGCGCGCCTGGCGAGCGGCGCCTTCGCGATGCTCGCCTTCTCGCTGATCTACTGGGCGGGCCGGCAATGGGGCGATCGCGCGACCGGCGCCGCGGCGACGCTGGTGCTGCTGGGCTGCGTCGGCCTGATGGTGCACGCGCACGAGGCGGTGCCGGAACTCGCGACCCTCGCCGCGCTGTGCGGAGCGCTCGCCACCTTGCCGCGCGCCGCCAGCCATCCGCTGGCCGCCGGGATCGGCTTCGGCGCCGCGCTGGGCGCGGCTTTCCTGTCTTCCCACTGGATACCGCCGGCGGCGCTATTCATCGCCGTGGCCGCCGCGCATTTTGCCTGCCCGGAGTGGCGCACGCGCAGCGGCGTGCTGTTCATCGCCGTCGCCGCGCTGATCGCCGGCGTGATGGCGGCGCTGTGGCCGCTTGCCCTGGGCAGCCGCTCGTCCGAGCTGTTTGCCGCGTGGTGGAGCACGGTGGTGGTGCCGCAGGGCGATTTCGGCGGGCAGATGCGCTACTTCGCCGAGGCCGGCAGCTGGTTCGCGTGGCCGGCGTGGCCGCTCGCGCTGTGGACGCTGTGGGCGCAACGGCGCCGCTGGCGCGAGCCGCGCATTTTCGTGCCGTCGGTGGCCGCGCTGCTCATCGTGCCGGGGCTCGCCGCGTGGGGCATGGAGCAGAGCGTCACGCTCATTCCGGTGCTTGCGCCGCTCTCGCTGCTCGGCGCGCTGGGCGTGCACAGCCTGCGCCGCGGCGCGGCCGCCGCGCTCGACTGGTTCGGCCTGGTCACCTTCGCTTTCTTCACCGGGCTCGTGTGGCTCGGCTGGTTCGCGATGATGACCGGCGTGCCGCCGCGCGTGGAGAACAACTTCGAGCGCGCCGCGCCGGGCTTCGTGCCGCAGTTCGAGCTGCCCGAATTCCTCGTCGCCCTGGCGTTCACCGCGGCGTGGATCTACCTGATGTTCTTCACTCCTTATTCGGCGACGCGCAGCGTGGCGCGCTGGGCAGCGGGCGTGGTTCTGCTGTGGGGCACCTTCGCCATGCTGTGGATGCCCTGGGCGGATTTCCAGAAGAGCTACCGCTCGGTGGCGCTGCAGCTGCGCTCCAAGATGCCGGTCGGCGCGGCTTGCCTGGCGCAGCGCGGCCTGGGCATCCCGCAGGCCGCCGCGCTGGATTACCATGCCGACATCCGCGCGCGCCCGCTCGACATCGCGCGGCCGCAGGCCTGCCCGCTGCTCCTGGTCCAGGGCAGCCCGCGGCACGAGTTCGACGCGCCCGGCCGCGGCTGGACCAAGCTCGCCGACGTCGGCCGCCCGGGCGATCGCTCGGAGCGCTACCGGCTTTATCGCCTTAAGCCATGATGCATCGCCTGAAGCCATGAACACCATTTCTCCGGTGCAATGCAGGGCCTGGACCGAGCTCGGCGCGCACGCCGAGAGCTGGAAAGCCGTGCAGCTGCGCGCCCTCTTCGCGGACGATCCGGCGCGCGGCACCCGGCTCGTGGCCCGGGCCCCCGGGCTGCGCTACGACTTCTCGCGCCAGCGCCTGGGCGCGGTGACCCTGCGCCTGCTCGCCAAGCTCGCCGCCGAGCGCGATTTCGCGCAGTGGCGCGACGCGCTGCTGGCCGGCAAGCCGGTGAACGACACCGAGCAGCGCGCGGCCTGGGCATCCCGCAGGCCGCCGCGCTGGATTACCATGCTGACATCCGCGCGCGCCCGCTCGACATCGCGCGGCCGCAGGCCTGCCCGCTGCTCCTGGTCCAGGGCAGCCCGCGGCACGAGTTCGACGCGCCCGACGTCGGCGAGCTTGGTCCAGCCGCGGCCGGGGCGCCCGACGTCGGCGAGCGCTCCGAGCGCTACCGCCTCTATCGTCTGAAGCCATGAACACGATCTCGCCGGTGCAATGCAGGGCCTGGACCGAGCTCGGCGCGCACGCCGAGAGCTGGAAAGCCGTGCAGCTGCGCGCCCTCTTCGCGGACGATCCGGCGCGCGGCACCCGGCTCGTGGCCCGGGCCCCCGGGCTGCGCTACGA